>NZ_JBXAYJ010000001.1:0-300000 GCF_056782215.1 Dellaglioa sp. CoH-55-MRSF-6 | reverse complement strand
CGTATTTGGACGCTTTATCCCATTAATTAGAACTTTTGTGCCACTTATTTCTGGTACTATTCAAATGAATTACAGACATTTTAGTATTTTCAACTTAATTGGCGTCTCACTTTGGGTAGCCATTGGAAGTGGCGTCGGTTACTACTTCGGCGCAATTCCATTTGTTAAGGATCATTTTTCTATTATTTTCCTTTCAATTGCCGGGATAGCATTACTTCCAGTGGTCTTAGCTGGGTTAGTACAACTTACGAAATTTTTACTTAGAAAAAAACTTGATGCTAAATTCTAGGATAAGCTTTTTAGAATAATCGTTTTCTTTAGCGTATAATGGGGCTATCACATAAACTTCAGGAGGTTCTCATGCCATTTACAGTCTATCTCGTTCGCCATGGTCAAACCATTTTCAATAAATATAATCGGATGCAAGGTTGGTCCGATTCACCACTTACAGAAAAAGGCATTAACGACGGCCACACTACTGGAAAAAAATTATCACAAATTCAGTTTGCTAATGCATACAGTAGTGATACAACCCGCGCAAATCGTACAGCTAACTACATTTTATCTGAAAATGAAAACTCTTCAGATTTAATTGTTACAACATCTGAGTTTCTTAGAGAGCAAGGCTATGGTTACTATGAAGGTGCCGATTCTTCTCAAGCTTGGTTTGTTGTTGGTAAGCCACATGGCGCTGCTAATTTCACTGAGATTTTGCAAAAATTTTCAATTGAAGAGGCACGTGACTTCTTCAAAGAAATCGATCCTTTCCATGATGCTGAAGACGATGCCGATTTTTGGGCACGTCGTAATAAAGGTTTTGATTTATTGCGTAAAGATGCTAAAGATGGCGATAACGTTTTAGTTGTCAGTCATGGGACAACAATCAGAAGTATCGTTTCTCATTTTGCACCCGAAATTGATATTACAATGAGCCCTAAAAACGGTAGTGTAACTAAGTTAATCGTTGATGACAATTCAGTTAAAGTTGAATATTTCAATCATCACGATGATGATAAAATCTAAATAAAAAAGGAGTAACCAATTTTTAAAATTGGTTACTCCTTTTAGTTTAAATTGATTTACGTTGTGTCTTGTAATCGATAACTTCTTTTTCAGATAAATTACCTAATTCTTGTAATTTATCTTCAATAATATTTAAAACAATATTACGATCAGCTTCATTTTCAACAAAATCGTATTTATCGCCATCAATAACTAAAAATTCAGAAACGTCATATTCTTTTTCCCAATCTTCATAATAGCGAAGTAATGTTTTATAGTATTCAACCAATGAGTGGTCAGTTTCAATTTGTTCATAATCACGGCCACGTTTTTGAATACGATTAACCATTGTTTCATAAGAAACTTTAATCATAACCATCAAATCGGGTGATTTTTTATGTGCAGCATAAGGTAACTCTTCAAGCATATTTTCTAATAAATCTTGATAGATGTTATATTCAACAGTTGTGGCATTACCCATTTCTGTATTCATCTTCATAAAAATAGCATCTTCATAAATTGAACGATCAAGAACATTATTATCTTCTTGCATTGCTGCTTTAATCATTCTGAAACGACGATTCAAAAAGAAAGTTTGTAATAAGTAAGCGTAGGGATTTGTTGCTTCCTTATCCCCTGCTTCACGTTTTTTTGCAGCGATTTCGTTACCTTTGTAAAATAAAGGTAATACCGGGTTATCTGTAACAGGTTCGTAAAAAGCCTCTACCCCAAGTTCTTCAGATAAAATTTTTGTCATACTAGATTTTCCTGAACCAATAATACCAGCCAACGTAATCAAAATAATAAACACTCCTTCTTGAATAGTTAATACAATTTATGCAGTTAAAACAATTAGATTTAGACTTGTAATTAATATCTCATTCGGTATCATCTTACTAGTAGTCATAAATAATCTCATATTTTAATTCTCCGTTTATTTAGTATACATTGGATTAAATAAAATAAAAGTCTTTTCTTTTTCTAAAATTAATGCATTAAGTGAGACTATTCATCAAAAACCAGACAGCTCTAAGTACCTTTTTTATTTACAAATTAAATATTTATTTATGAAAGGATTTCATATGTCATTTACCGTTTATATGGTTCGTCATGGCCAAACTTTTTTTAACTCTTTCCAGAGAATGCAAGGCTGGTGTGACTCTCCACTTACAGATAAGGGAATCAACGATGCCACCCATTCAGGAAAACTTTTACGCGATAAATCATTTAATGCCATTTATCGAAGTGACACAATGCGTACAAAAAAAACACTAAGCCATATTTTAAGTGAAACGAATGTTGAAGAAAATGCACAGTTAACACCAATTGAAACAGCACTTTTTAGAGAAGAATATTATGGCTCATTTGAAGGCCAAGATACTGCAGCTGTTATGCAAACAGTTGGTACACCTTTTAATTGTCAAACCTTCAATGATATTCTTGAAAAATATTCCATCGAAGACTCACGTGATTTCATAAAAAGTGCTGACCCTTTTAATTTAGCTGAAAATGACCAAGAATTTTGGAATCGCTATGATCATGCTTTTGATTTTTTACGCACTAACCAAAATAATAATGACAACGTTCTATTAGTTGGTCACGGGACAGCAATTAGAAGTATCGTTTCACGATACGCACCTAATATTGATATATCATCTAGTCCTAAAAATGGTAGCGTCACTAAATTAATCGTTCATCACGATACAATTGAAGTTAGCTATTATGGTAATTTTGGCGAACAACCCATCTAAATAAAGAGAGGTGAATACTCAGTTTTAAAAACTGAATATTCACCTCTTTTTTATTTTTTTAATACCATCCCTTTATATAAGGTAACTGTTACCCAATAATATCCCAAATAGAGAACTGCAAAAATAATAAATGGAATCGTTATATGTGAATATGGATCTGGAATTAATTCCTTGAACATTTGTAGTCCGAATAAAACGTGGATTACACCGACAATTCCAGGTAAGAAGAATAAGATGCCAATTTCGCGCCTAATTGATTTTTTCATTAGTCGTTGCTTAGCGCCTAATTGGTTCAATAAATCATATCGTTTTTTATCCGTTGCCGCACTAGACAATATTTTAAACATAAGAACACTTGCTAACATTGCCAACATCGCAACGCCTAAGAAGAATCCAATGAATTCTAATCCGCCATAAATGCCGTTAGCCAACTGATATACGACATACTTATTCATAAAATAAGATGAATTATCTAACTGATTTTTAGGTATTTCTTCGCTCAATGCTTTTAAGATTTCTTTATTATCTTTAAATGATGCTAACCTAACAGTATGGATACGTTGTGTCTTCGCCGAAACAGCTGAAAATGATGCGTCAGAGACAAGTACTGGATTTAACATATCAGGGGATTCCAATGTAGTTCTAACAGCATTTCCCCATAGATTATCCTCATTTTTAGCTGTCATTTTGGCAGGGTCAACTTTAATAAATTTACCGGTAGCCGTTCCCGTTTCCGTGAAATCAAGCGTGTACAATGGTGATTTCACAAAGTCAGATTTTTTAAAATAACGGACAGAACCAACTTTTTTTGCTTCATAAATGGACTCTTTTTTATCAGTCAATTGACTAAGTAATTTTTTCTCTTTTGTTGATGGATTTTGGACAACAACATCATATGGGGAAGTAGAAGTAGCTGTTTGATCAACCACACCAGAGAATCCCATCCCAACAGTTATTGCGCCTAATGCTAGTGCAAATAACATCGCAACCATTGTTAGAACCCGATTTAATGAACCTAATCGAAAGCTAAGTTGCCCTAATAAAAAGGTATTTAATTGCTTTTCAGAAAATCCCTTATTACGTTTTAATAATTGAACCAATCCACTAAATAATGAATTGAAAATTAAAAATGTCCCAATCAAAATTGTTACGACTGACCCAATAAATCCAGCCATTTGAAACAGTGCTAAATGACTTAATAAATAATAGCCACTTGCAATTAAACCTAATCCTAAGATACTTTGAATTAAGATATTATAAGATTTTAGCTTTTTACCTTGTGGTTGTTCTGCTTCATTTAATAATTTTAAGATAGGCGTTCTTAACAAGCTTTGTCGATTAAATATAGCAGCAATCATGAAAAGAATAACGAAGAAA
Source organism: Dellaglioa sp. CoH-55-MRSF-6 (assembly GCF_056782215.1). Next base: position 295,870 of record NZ_JBXAYJ010000001.1, on the reverse strand, counting down.
AGCATTGTTATTAGGATTGCTGGGAAATAAAAAGCTTGAAAAGAATGCGGTGCAAGATCCATTTTATCTACTAAAAATTGGCTAACGCCATATGTCAGTCCAATACCAACTAAAATACCAACAGCTGTTGCAATTAAGCCAATAATTAAAGTTTCAGTGAAAATTAAGCGCCCAATCTTACGCTTTTTAGCGCCTAGCATCATGAACATCCCATAATCTCTTTGACGCATGCTCATTAAAAATGTATTCGCATAGATAATATAAAACAGTGTAATAATTGCAAGTAGTACAGAACCTACTTGGAAAATCATTGCTGCAAATTTTATCGTCGCATTTTGTTTAATAAATTCTTGATTAGTTGCTAATGCTTCAAACATGTAAAAGATTGCTGAAGCCATAATGAGTCCTGATAACAAGATTAGATAATCTTTAAAGCGACTCTTAATTCCAGTTAAGGATAATTTTAATAACATATTGTTTCCTCCCTTCTTAAAATTATTGTTCACTCTTAGCTAGTTCATTTAAAATTTCTTGATAAAACTCTGTTCGCGTATTCGTTCCTTGAATCAATTCTCGACCAATCTTACCATCTTTAATAAAGAGAATTCGTTGACAGTAACTCGCACTAACAGCGTCATGAGTCACCATCAAAATTGATACTTGATCATTTTTATTTAAACTTTCCATCGTTGATAGGAGTGACTTTGCACTTTTAGAATCCAAAGCACCTGTTGGTTCATCTGCTAATAAGATTGCAGGATTATGGACTAAAGCACGAGCTGCTGCAACTCGTTGCTTTTGGCCACCAGATAATTCAGTTGGAAATTGTCCAAGAACACTATCTATCCCCAGTGTTTTCGTTAATTTATCAATACGTTCTTGATATTTAGAAATAGACGCATTCTGTAATGATAGTGGCAATGTTATATTTTCAGCTGCCGTTAAGTTATCTAGCAGGTTAAAACTTTGGAAAATAAAGCCAATTTGTTGTGCTCTAAAATCTGATAGTTTATCGCCACGCATCATTGAGATATCCTGATTATTAATCTCAATTTGTCCTGAAGTCGGCTGGTCTAGTGTTGATAATAAGTTAAGTAATGTTGATTTACCTGATCCTGATGCCCCCATGATACCAATAAATTCACCCTGTTCGACAGAAAAATTAATCCCTTTTAAGGCTTCCGTTTTCTTCTCTTTATTCTTACCGTAGACTTTTTTAACATCTTTTGCGCTTACAACTATTTCTTTCATTTTATTAGTCCTCCATTTATATTTATCATTTTACTATATGTGTACTATTATACATAGTACACATTAAATAGCAATTTTTATTATCGTTAATTCTTAACTTAATTCTCATTAAAACGATTACATTTTATATTAATTTAATTTTTCATGGAAATTAATTAGTCAGTTCACTATACTTATAAATTGTTAGTTTAATTTACATAGTTATTTATCACGGGAGGTACTTATGGAAAACGAGAAAAAAACATTTATATCGTGGCCAGTTTTGGCATTAATGTCATTCGTAACAGTTATTGGCTTCGACGATATCGTCTATAACTTTCAAAATCAAGGTATGGGCGTTATTACATCTTGGATCATTTTATTGCTATTATATGTAATTCCCTATTCTTTAATGGTAGGACAATTAGGTTCCGTCTTTAATTCAGAAGGTGGCGGTTTAAGTTCATGGGTTCGCGGAACTCGTGGCGAAAAACTAGGTTACTTTACGGCATGGACTTATTGGGCTGCTTCGATTCCTTACGTTGTTGATACCGCTAATTCAGTCGTTGTTGGCTTTGGTTGGTTATTTAACGGAAGTAATGCACTCGAAGATAGTTTATCAACAGCTATGTTCGCGTTAATAACATTAGTAATCTTCGTTGGTTTCATTTTTGTTCAACGTTTCTTCAAAGGTTCATTAGAATTTTTAGGTCTTATTGGTGGTGGTACCATGTTCATCCTCACAATTTTATATGTTGTAATGGCATTTGGCTCATTATTAACACCTTCAGGTCGTATTGCAACAACAAATATGAGCTGGCACACACTAATTCCTAAATTTGATTTACATTATTTCACAACAATTGGTTTATTAATTTATGCGATTAATGGTGCAGAATTAATTGCGCCATTTGTCACAAAAATGAAAAAACCTAAAAAAGATTTCCCTAAAGCCATGATTATGTTAACCGTTATGACAATCTTCTTAACAGTTTTCGGCTCATTCGCACTTGGGATTTTCTTCAATGCCCATAACATTCCTAATGATTTTAAAATGAATGGTTCGTACTACGCATTCCTTCGTTTAGGAGATCAATTTCATATGGGTAGTTGGTTAATGTATGCCTTCGCTATTACTCAAATTGTGTACATGTGTGCTCTTCTAGCTGTTCTTCTTGACGCTATGACTCGCATGCTTATCTCTGACACAGGCGCTCGTTATATGCCTAAGAAATTACTTAAAGTTAACAAAGATGGTTTACCAATTAATGGGTACATTTTAACTTGTACTTTAAGTGCCTTCATTCTCTTCTTGGGTGTCTTCTTGCCAGATATGAATACAATCTTTAATTGGTTACTGAACTTGAATGGAATTATTTCACCAGGTGTCACTTGTTGGATTTTCTTCGCCTTCATGCAGATCCGTAAAAATAGTGCTAAATATCCATCAGAATATGTCTTCATTAAAAATGACAAATTAGCTTACGCTGTTGGTTTATGGTGCTTAGTTGTTACTGTTTTGGCAACAGTCTTTGGGATTATTCCTCAAGATGTCGAGATGGGTAGCTCACTATTCTACTACCAGTTAGCCATCAATATTATTAGTGTCGTTGTTCTTATCGGTCTTGGATTCATTATGCCAATGATTGCTGAACGTGAACGTAAAAGAGATGGTATTAAAGATTAAATTCAAAAACGCTATGACTACTTAATTAAAAGTAGTCATAGCGTTTTTGAATTTAATCTTTTATTATTATGCCATCTACACCTATTGACTCACAAATCGTTAAAAACCTCACATCTTCTAGATTTTCAAAATGAACGTGATAGTATTTAAACCACTCACGATATTCTTTATAGGTTGTTATAATTTGATTGGCCTCATTTTTATCATTTTTTAAATCATTGAATAGCGCTCTACGATCCTCATTAAATCCATAAAATGCTGTGTAAGTCGCAATACTTTCAAGAAACACATCAGAAATAATTTCCCAACTCATTTGATTCTCCGGAATATTTCTTTCCTCTAATAATAGCCTCACATCATACGGTAATGCGTTTACATTTTTTATTCCTTCACCTAAACTCATTCGATTACCCCCCGATAATTGCAATTAATATACCACACCCTTCTCATCGATAACAAGCACTTGGCTTGTTATCTATTTTAATTTTTTCTGCGTCTTATAAAAACAAAAAAAGCTTAACAATATTGTTAAGCTTGCCGTATATTTTAAGTTCGCATTTTAAGTTAAATTAATTTTATATTCTAACTTTTTTTTACTTAATTTCTTGTATGATAGCATTTCTTAATTATTACTTGCATATGCTTGTTGACCATCATACCATTCACAGACAGTTAGAAATCTTAATTTCGAAAAACAATTAACATTAGCCTGATATTTTTCGAACCAATTACGATAATACCGATATTGCTTAATTAACTGCGCGGCCTCTTCTGGATTTTGTTTCAATTCATCAAATAGCTGCTTTCTATCATCGTTAAATCCATAGAATTCAGTAAAATTAATTGTACTTTTAATAAATAAATCGAATAATACGGCTAAATCATTATCTTTTTCGCAGAGACGCCCCTCTTGAAAAAGTAATTGTACATCATACGGTAATTCTTTGTACGCTTCATTATATACTTCTGTATCATCTATCATGTTGGGTGCTCCCATTCTCCCCACCATATAAAACCCTTTGTTCCACATAACGTTTTAGTTGAACCTTTTATTCATTCCCAAATCAAAAAATAGTTATGTCGTTACCTAATTCTAATACATCTAGTATACATTATTTTATGCATAATTACCTAAAATTTTTATACTTCCTTTAATATATTTAAGATACTCATACAATTAATAGTTTACACCCTTTTTAAAATCAAAAAAGACCTTTTCAAAAATTCTTGAAAAGATCTTTCTGATTTATTATTCAGCTTCTTCTGCCAAAGTATTGGCAGCTCGTTCCTTATACATAGGGATTTCATCTTCACTTGCTAAAACAAAATGTTCTGGCGAAATTTCAACCATTCGACGTTTTTTACCATCTGCCTCAACTGACGAATCGTATGGTACTGGAATGCGATTACGTTCAAATTCAGGGTCAGGAACAGGAACGGCCGAGATTAAACTGGCTGTATAATCGTGTAAAGGATGTGTATATATTTCGTCTGCAGGAGCTATTTCTAATAACTTACCATAATGCATCACACCAATTCGATCACTGATATATTTAACCATTGATAAATCATGTGCAATAAACAAATATGTTAAGTTATGTTCAATTTGTAATTCCTTCAACAAATTAACAACCTGCGCTTGAATTGAAACATCTAATGCAGAAATAGGTTCATCTGCGATGATAAACTTAGGTTCTACAGCTAAAGCACGAGCAATACCAATACGTTGGCGTTGGCCACCTGAAAATTCATGGGGGTAGCGGCTAGAATGATCTTTATTCAATCCAACTGTTTCTAATAATTCTTCAACACGTTTCGCACGTGCTTCATCATTGGCAGCTAAATGGTGAATATCTATTCCTTCTGCCACAATATCTTTAACTTTCATTCGTGGATTTAGTGATGCATATGGATCTTGAAAAATCATTTGCATGTCACGGCGAAATTGTAATTTATCTTTTTTAGACTTAATTTTACGAATATCAACACCATCAAAATCAATTTTACCATCAGTTGGTTCATATAAATTGATGATACTACGACCTGTTGTTGTTTTACCAGACCCTGACTCGCCCACCAAGCCAAATGTCTCGCCTTCATAAATATCAAATGAAATATCATCGATAGCTTTCACTTCGTCTGGTTTGCCGACATTAAAATATTGTTTTAAATGACGGACTTTTAAAATTTTATTTTTCTTTTGTTCCACTATGTTCAGCTCCCCTTCCTTAGTTTTCTACCAAATTTTGATTCGCTTTAATTTTTGTTTCTTGTTGTTTTGCAAAAATTTTATACCGTCTTTGAATTTCAACTGGCGGCGTTACTTTAGGTGCATCTGGATGCAACAACCATGTAGCTGCTGCATGTGTTGGTGAAACATCGAAGAATGGTGGTTGTTGTTCTGTATCAATCTTCATAGCGTACTCATTCCGAGCGGCAAATGCATCCCCTTTTGGTGGATCCAATAAATCAGGAGGTGTACCTGGAATTGCGTACAGATGTTCACTATCAAGTGTTGGCATTGAATTCAATAAGCCCCAAGTATATGGATGTTGTGGGTTATAAAAGACCTCATCGACTGTCCCATATTCAACAATCCGACCTGCATACATAACCGCTACACGATTAGCCATACCAGCAACAACCCCTAGATCATGGGTAATGAAAATAATTGATGTTTCAATTTTTGCTTGTAATTCTTTCATTAATTCCAAAATCTGTGCTTGGATGGTTACATCTAAAGCTGTTGTTGGTTCATCAGCAATTAAAATTTCTGGATAACAAACTAATGAAATCGCAATAACAATTCGTTGGCGTTGACCACCAGAAAATTGATGTGGATAGTCCTTAAAGCGTTTTTTAGCATCTGTAATCCCAACTAACTTCAAAATTTCCAAGGCTTGCGCCATTGCTTTTTCTTTTTTTACATGTTTATGCTTCATTAATGGTTCAGCAATTTGTCTACCAATTCTCATAGTAGGATCTAAAGAAGTCATTGGGTCTTGGAAAATCATTGCGATATCTTTACCACGAATGTTTTCCATTTGTTTTTCTGATTTTTTAAGTAAATCTTCACCATGAAAAAGAATTTCTCCACCCATAACTTCTGCATTATTAGCTAATAATCCCATTAAACTTTTTGTTGTAACGGATTTACCGGAACCTGATTCACCAACGATTGCTAAAGTTTCACCTTTAGCCAGATGAAAACTAACATCACGTATGGCTTTAACATCTCCAGCATACGTATGAAAATTAATTTCTAGATTGTTAACTTCTAAAATATTTTCTGCCATTTTTCAACACCTACTCTTTCGTTTTTGGATCAAAGGCATCACGGAGTCCATCACCTAATAAGTTGAAGGCAACCATGATAATACATAAAACAATTGCTGGATACCACATTTGGTATGGTAAAAACTGGAAATTCTTTTGACCATCATTCAATAATGACCCAAGTGAAGCTTGAGGAGCACTAATCCCAATTCCGATGAAACTTAAGAAAGCTTCGAAGAAAATAGCACTAGGAATTGTAAACATTGTTTGAATAATAATCACACTCGATAAGTTAGGTAGTAAATGTTTCACTGCAATTTTTACGGGTGACTCGCCTAAAGTTCGAGCTGCAAGAATATATTCTTGATCTTTTAATTTCAACGTTTGTGCCCGAACTAATCGAGCCATCGTTGTCCAACCAGTCACTGCAATTGCTAAAATAATTGATGTTAAACCTGGTTTGAAAACCAATAACATTAAAACAATAACGACCAAGTTAGGTACCGATGAAATAATTTCGATGATTCGCTGCATGAATGTATCAACACGTCCGCCACGCCAACCGGACAAGATTCCATAAGCAACACCGACTCCTAAATCGACTAATGCAGCAACTAGTGCCACGATTAAGGAAATCTTAGTTCCATACATAATTCTTGATAACAAATCACGTCCAAAAACATCCGTTCCTAAAATAAAGTATTTATCTTTTGGAATACTATTTTGTTCATAAGCATCATACCAGCTACCTGATGATGTTTTTAACTTTCCATTTAATCCATCTATTGGTACACCAGGAATTTTAGGTGGTAAATTTGTATACTCAACATTTTGTTCTGTTGCACTATGTGGTGCTAAAATGGGGGATCCAAATGCCAAAATAAAAATTGCAACCAGGACCCAAAGTGAGATAAAAGCCCCTTTATTTTTCTTCAACCGACGCCAAGCATCCTGAACGAAAGTCAACGACGGTGCAGCAATTTTTTCATTATCAATAGCGTTATTTTTATCTAACGGTTCAAATGCATCTACTGGTAGGTCAATTTTATCTGCCATCGTTAATTTCTCCTTCCAGTTAATCGAATTCTTGGGTCAATAATACCGTAAATGATATCTGTTAATAAGATAACAACTACTAGTCCAGCTGAATAAAGCATTGTAACACCCATGATTGTGGGGAAATCATTTGTCAAAATTGATTTTACGAATTGTTCACCAATTCCAGGAATTGAGAATATATTTTCAACAACCATTGAACCAGTCATTAATGCAACCGTATAAGGGCCGATTAATGTTACTAAAGGAATTAAACTATTACGTAAAGCATGGTGGAATACAACGCCAAACTTTGTTAATCCTTTAGCCTTAGCCAGTTCAATGTAATCACTGCTTAGGACATCCACCATCTCGGTTCGAATGAACCTGGCCGTCTCCGCCAGTGGGCCAACCCCTAAAGCAATTGTCGGTAGAATCGTGTAACTGAATCCGCCCCAATCAGCAATTGGTAACCAGCCTAACTTTAATCCTACGTAATACTGTAATAAAACAGCTAAGACGAAAGAAGGAATTGAGATACCTAAGATTGATAAAATTGTTGAAGAAGTATCAATCCAAGTATTTTTGTTAATCGCACCAATGGCACCAATCACAATTCCAATAACTATTCCGAAGATGATAGCTTGTAATCCAAGTTGTCCGGATGGTCCAATACGGCTTGAAATTAGGTATGACACAGGTTGATTACTGTATTGGAATGACGTTCCTAAATCACCCTTAACTAATCCCACTAAGTAAATGAGATATTGTTGCCATACGGGTTTATTCAATCCATATTGTTCATTCATAATCTGTAATTGCTCAGTTGTCATTTTTTGCTGATTCGCATAAGGTGATCCAGGCATTAACTTCATTAAAAAGAAGGTAATGGTTGCGACTAAAAACAACGTCAGTAGCATATAAAAAATTCGTTTAACTAGGTATTTACCCATAATTCTGACCCTCACTTTTGCTTTATTATGTAATTAAAACAAGTCAGAATTAGCCGTGGTAGCTAACTCTCACTTGTTAAATTTTAACACGTTAATTAATTATTTAGTAACATAAGCATCTTTGAAATTGTAATTGATACCAGCTCCATTGTAGATAACACCTTTAACTGTTGATCTTAATAATTGAGCTTGAGCCATTTGGTAAAGAGGTGCAATTCCTTGATCTTTCATCAAGATTTTTTCAGCCTTAACTAAATCATCCCAACGTTTATCTGCATTACTTGCATCTGTTGTTTTTGAAGCTTTAATCAATGCATCATATTCACTATTTTTCCATTTACCTGCATTTTGTGAATTATCTGAAGTAAATAAATCTAAGAATGAGATTGGGTCTGAGAAATCAGCACCCCATGCTGTAACAACAATATCGAAATCACCACTAGTTGATTTTGCTAAACGTGATTTGAATGGGATATTTGTTAATGTTACATCCGCACCATCTAAGTTATCTTCAATCGCATTTTGTAAAAATTCATTTGTTTTCTTAGCTTTATCAGTATCATCACTTAGAAGTGAGAAACTAGCTTTTGTAACACCAACTTCTTTTAATCCTGCTTTCCATAATTCTTTTGCTTTTGCAATGTCTGTATTTGCAGTTGATTTAACGGTTGATTCTTTTGCAAAATCTTCGCCTGTTTTAGGATTTGAAGCAAGACCTGATGATACTAAACCTGTCGCAACAGTTGAGCCATCCCCTAAAATTTTATCAACAAATTGTTTTCTGTTGATAACTAATGAAATAGCTTGACGAATCTTTTGGTTATTAAATAATTTATTCTTTTGATTGTATTGTAAGTAGAACGTTGATGCTTGTTTACGTGTGATATAGTCTTTATCTGTTTTCAATGTTTTAGCTTGTTCAGCAGATAAATTCGTCATATCTAATTTTTGACTTTGGTATAAATTATAGCTTGTTGTATTATCTTTAGAAACTTGGAAATTCATTTGTGTTAGCTTAACTGCTTTTTTATCCCAATAAGTGTCATTTTTCTTTAGGTCCCAAGTTAAGTTAGTTCCTGTCCAATCATTTAATGTAAATGGACCATTGTAAACCATGTATTTGCTTTGTGTGCCATATTTAGAACCATACTTTTCAACAACTTTTTGATTTTGTGGATAGAACGTTGGGAAGCCCATCAATAATTTGAAATATGGTACTTTTTTATCAAGTGTTACAACTAATGTATGTTTGTCAGTTGCTTTGATTCCCAATGTTGATGGCGCCATCTTACCCGCGCTGATTGCATCATAATTTTTAATCCCTGAGAAGAGGTAACCATATTGTGAAGCTGTCTTAGGATTAACGGTCCGTTGCCATGAATAAACAAAATCTTTAGCCGTTACATCGTCTCCGTTGCTCCATTTTGAATCACGAAGTTTAAATGTATAAGTCATGCCATCTTTTGAAACGGTTGTTTTAGTTGCAAGTGCATTTGACACTTTACTGTTCTTACCAATTCTGTATAAACCTTCATTAGTATTGTTCAACATGTTAAAGCTAACTGTATCCGTTGCTGTCGATAAATCCATCGATGGTAATTCAGCTGTTTCAGACCAATTAATAACCTGTTTATCAGCGAGTTCTTTACTATCTGAAGATGAAGATTTAGATCCACACGCTGCCAAGACAATGACAGACAATGCTAGCACACCACTTAATTTCAAAACTGACTTTAACTTCATAATATGACCTCTCCTTTTTTATTTACCTTTTCTTAACGTAGGTTTATCTTACATTAGAAAAAGATTAAAATCAACATTAAACTCTAATTTAATTAAAAAGAGATTCAAGCGCCTTTAAAAAAGCCGTTTAACTATATAAAATATTCAACTCATAACATTTGCACGTTGTTAAAATGAGAGTTTGGCCATTTTTATTCATTAATTCTCATTTAATTCAGTTAACTTATTTTGATGTTCGAATATTTTTTTGAATAAATGTTATACTTAACCTATTAATTAAGTTCCACGAGGAGGTTCTCATGAAAGAAACTTATTCTACAGAAATACCAGTTATTGACGTTTTCATTGCTGGTATCGAAAAACAACGTGAAAATTTAGATTATACAATGTCTGAATTAGCTGCATTAGTCGAAGCTAACAACATGCATGCTGTTGAAGACATTCGTCAGAAATTAGATCGACCAACTGCTGCCCTTTACTTTGGTAAAGGTAAAGCTGAAGAATTCAAGACTGAAAGTGAAGCACAAGGTGTGAAAATTTTAGTTGTAAACGACGAATTATCACCAACTCAAATTCGTAACCTTGAAGCTGCATCAGGTATGGAAGTTATGGATCGTACAGGCCTGATTTTAGCTATTTTTGCTTCAAGAGCACAATCACGCGAAGCAAAACTCCAAGTTCAAATGGCTCAACTTCAATATCAGTTACCTCGTTTAAGAGGGATGCAAGATAAACTAGATCAACAATCTGGTGGTGGACTCGCTAACCGTGGTGCTGGCGAAACGAAGATTGAATTAGATCGTCGTGTGATTGAAAATCGGATTAACCACATTAAAAAAGATCTTGCTGAAATGGACAAAGAAGAATCTACTAGACGTAAACAACGTGATAAATCTGGTATTCCGACTGTTGCATTAGTTGGTTATACTAATTCAGGTAAATCAACGACAATGAACGGCTTGCTTCGTCTAATCGGACAAGATGATGACAAACAAGTTTTTGAAAAGAATATGTTGTTTGCTACATTAGATACAAGTGTCCGTAATATTCAATTTGAAGATAAAAAACAAATTTTATTGAGCGATACTGTTGGTTTTGTCAGCAAATTGCCTCACCAATTAGTAAAAGCTTTCCGTACAACCTTGGCTGAAGCTGCACAAGCTGATTTACTTATCCAAGTGATTGACGTGGCTGATAAACATGCTGAGGAAATGATTCAAACAACTGAAGATACATTAAAAGCTATTGGCGTCGAAAACATTCCGATGATTTATGCCTATAATAAAGCTGATTTAGCAAATATTGATTATCCTACTTTCTCAGATGATAAATTCACTTATAGTGCGCGTGATGAAAAATCACTTAATCAATTAGTAGATATCATTAAAAAGAATGTCTTTAAAGATAACGAAATTATGACTGTTCTTATCCCATTTGATAAAGGTCAACTTGTTGATTTAATCAATGAAAAGGCAACTATCTTAGAAACAGATTATGAAGAATCAGGTACAAAATTAAAGATTGATGCAACAAAAACTATTGCAACCCAATTGCAAGATTACATCGTTTAAAATAATTCTATAAAAAGAGTGCGTGAATCGGTCTGAAATAGCCGATTCACGCACTCTTTTTTGTCGTCATAATCATATCTAGTTTATTGCATGATTCCCGCTGTTATGCTAAAATGCAACTATTCATTTTAGAAAAGGAGGATTCAATTTTGGAAAAAAAACCAGCAGTTGGACTTAACAGATCGTTAGGTCTATGGTCAGCATTATCAATCGTAATCGGAACTGTTATTGGTTCTGGTATCTTCTTTAAACAAGCTTCGGTACTTGACTACACCGGCTCTACTACAAATGCCCTGCTCGCATGGCTATGTGGTGGTATCATAACCTTAACCGCTGGACTAACTGTTGCTGAAATTGGATCTCAAATTCCAGAAACCGGTGGATTATATATCTACATGGAAAAAATTTACGGTAAAATTTGGGGTTTCTTAGCTGGTTGGATGCAAGTTATCGTGTATGGACCAGCTATGATTGCTGCGTTAGGCGCGTACCTTGCTATTTTAATAGTAGATTTCTTTAGTATTCCAGCTGGTTATTCTCATTTAATCGCATTAATTGCAGTCATTTCTATTGGCTTCCTAAATATGCTATCAAATCGTTATGGTGCTTCATTCCAGATTATTACAACTATTTGTAAATTATTCCCTATTGCTGCTATTATTATTTTTGGTTTATTTTTTGGCAATGCAAATGCACTTGGCCAATCTGTTGCAACTGTCAGTCACTCTACAAATAATTTTGGTGTTGGTATACTAGCTACTTTATTTGCTTATGATGGTTGGATTCTGATTGCTAATATGGGTGATGAAATTAAAAATCCTAAAAAGACATTACCTAGAGCTATTGTTTTAGGAATTTCAATTGTTCTTCTTATTTATATTCTTGTTTCGTTCAGTATTATGCGTGTCATGCCTGCTAGTCAAATCCATCAACTAGGCGAAAATGCAACACCACAATTTGCTAAGATTGCCTTTGGCCAACTTGGTGGAAAAATTATGAATATCGGTGTCATTATTTCTATTCTTGGTTGTATGAACGGTAAAATCATGACATTCCCTCGAATTATGTGGGCAATGGGTAAGAACAAACAATTACCTTTCCATAAAGAAATATCTTATTTACATCCAAAATCACATTCACCTGTTATTGCAACATGTGTGGCTTTAAGTATTGCAGCGATTATGATTTTATTTTTTGATGCTGATCGCTTATCTGAAATTTGTATTTTTACAGTTTATTGCTTTTATGTTATGACTTTCGTCGGCCTCTTTATCTTACGCCGTCGGAATAAAGGAACAGATTTAAAACGTGTTTTCTCAGTTCCATTGTTCCCCATAACACCTATTGTTGCTATCTTAGGTGCAGCCTTCGTTTTAGTTAGCGAAGTTCAATCAGATATTGTAGGTGTTTTAATTTCATTTACAATTGTTGCACTTGGTATCCCGGTTTATTTATACGAAACACATAAAAATAAAGATCTATAATAAAAAATGTGTAATGACAGCTATTGTCATTACACATTTTTATTTTTAATTCATCATTTTCCGGGAAAAGGATTATTCACAAAAAGTTGTGTATAAAATTTAATTTCTTGCAAAGTCTGAGCAATTTTATTTTTTGTATAATCTGTTAACTTAGCATCGTTATTTAGTTGTCCATCTTCATTAAATGTTTGATCAACTATTCCCAATAATGTTGGCGTAGGCAACGTGATAAATCCTAATCGATTCAAAATAGGTACTAATTCAGCTGTTGCAAATTGTGCACCGCGCATGTTATCTGAGTAGCCCACAATCTTAACTGGTTTACGTTGCCCTTCAAAAGCCAAATAATCGATTGCATTTTTCAAAACGGCTGGAATAGCATGATTATATTCAGGCGTTAAGATAATAAAGCCATCTGCCGCAGCTACATCCGCTATCCATCGTGCTTCATTTTCAGGTAGTTGTCGATTTTCATTTTGCATAGGTGCCAATTTTTCGTGGAAGAAGGTTAACTGATAGTCACTTAATTTTAGAAATGAAAATTCAACATTATCCTGATTTTTTGCTACTCCTTCAATATACTTAATGACCCTTTTACCAATAGAATTCTCTCTTGAACTCCCTAGAATAACAGCAATTTTCACCATGACATCATCTTCTTTCTAATTTATTTTTCAATCAAACAAACCGTCATTTTATGCCGATTCTACTAACTAATAAAAATGGTTGCTAAAATCTATATAGATTTCAACAACCATTTTTATTTTATTGTCTACGCTAAGCGTCTTTCTAAGTATCTTGAAACCAATGATAGTGCATAACAAACGACGAAGTACATCACTGCTAAAGCGACGAACATTGGAATAACATAATTAGTATTTTGACCGTATACTAATTGTGCATGATACAGTAACTCTGGTAAAACAATGATAGTAGCCAATGACGTATCTTTAATTAATGAGATAAATTGACTAACCAATGGTGGAATCATTTTCTTTAAAGCTTGTGGTAAGACAATCACACGCAGACCTTGCCAATAAGTTAGACCATTTGCGCGAGCACCTTCCATTTGTCCGGGTTCAACAGCTTGAATACCACTTCGAATGATTTCAGCTAACATTGCTGATTCGAAAACGGTCATCGCTAACGTTGCTGACCAGAAAATTGATAACCGAATACCAACATTTGCTAAGCCAAAATAAACGAAAAATAAGATTAAAAGTAATGGTAAATTTCGAATTAAATCAATTATAAAACCAACTATAGCAGATAAACGTTTTACTTTAATATATCGTGTTAGGCCTAGAATAGCGCCAATTATAAAACTGAAAATAATTGAAATAACTGAAACTTCGATTGTTACTAATAATCCTTGTAGTAAGTAGCGAATATTTTCCCAACTATATGCTGCAATAAAATCTGACATATTTTTCTAGACCCCCTTTAACTTAATTTCTTTTCTAAATGTCTCATGTAATAACTTAATGGCATCGTGATAATTAAATATAACACCCCAACGATAATGTACGTGTTGATTGTATCAAATGTTGTTGATGCGATAATATCACCTTGGTACATTAAATCAAATCCAGCAACGAAGGCTAAAACTGAAGAGTTTTTTACCAAATTAATGAACTGATTACCCAAAGGTGGAATCACATATTTAAATGCCTGGGGTAAAATAATATGAAACATCGATTGCATGAATGTTAACCCGTTTGAGCGAGCACCTTCCATTTGTCCAGGATCAACAGCTCTAATCCCAGCACGAACTGTTTCTGCAATAAAGGCAGATGTGTAAATCGTTAGTCCGATTGTTCCAGCTGTAAATCCGTTGATATTCGTAACGTACATAGGTACCACAACGTAGAAAAACATTGCAACAACCAATAACGGAATATTTCTAAATATTTCAATATAGATACGTGCAATAATTTTTAAAATTCGATATGGCATTTCTTCCAAAATTGCAAAGAACGAACCTATAATTAAACTAAAAAATAATGCGAGTACACTTGAACACAATGTATAGCCAAGTCCTGTTAATAAGGCTTGCCAATGTTCTGTAAAAATCGTAATCATTGTTGACTCGCCTCCTTCACACTAAATCCTGGAATATCGCCAAACCATTTGTTTAATAATTTTTCATACGAGCCATCGGCACGCATTTCAGCTAAAGCCTTATTAACTTCATTCTTAAATTCACCTTGGCCTTTATCAATCGCAATTCCGTAAGGTTCATGCGTAAAAGTACCACCAACAACAGCAAAATCAGAATTCTCTTTAACCATCCCATATAAAATACCATTATCAGTTGTTAAAGCATCACCTTGACCAGATTTTAGTGCGGTTAATGCTTGCGCATAATCATCTAGTTCCAGCACTTCTGCTTTAGGTGCATACTTCTTCATGTTAATAACTGAAGTTGAACCCTTAACACCTAAAACAACCATACCGTCTTTATTCAAATCTTTTACGGATTTAATTGAGCTTGTTCTTTTAACTAAAATAGCTTGTCCGGCAGCAAAATAAGAGTTAGAAAAATCAACTTGTTTTTCACGATCTTTAGAAATGGACATCGTCGCAATAATTGCATCAATATTTCCATTTTTCAAAAGTGGAATTCTTGTTTTACTTGTTACCTGAACAAAATTAGCTTTACCATCTTTACCTAAGATTTTTTTTGTCACTGCCTTAGCAATATCAATATCAAATCCTTGGATTTCACCGGTTTTGATGTTCATTAAACCAAATAACTTCGTATCTGCTTTAACACCCCAGTTAATTGTTTTTGTTTCTTTAGCTGTTGTTGCAATGTTGGCTTTACTTTGCGCTCCACAGCCTGCAATAACTAATACCATAGCTATACTCATAAACAATAAGCTAATTTTTCTTAATTGTTTCATATTTTAATCCCCACTCTCACAGTCTTGAGCTCCTTAATGTTTAATAATTTTACTCAAGAATTTTTTTGCACGTTCTTCTTTTGGATTGTCGAAAAATTCTACTGTTGTATCATCCTCAAGAATTTGACCATCAGCCATGAAAATAACACGATCGGCTACTTCACGAGCAAAGCCCATTTCATGAGTTACAACAATCATTGTGATCCCATCATTTTTAGCGATATCTTTCATAACTTTTAAAACATCGTCAATTGTTTCAGGATCTAATGCAGAAGTTGGTTCATCAAATAATAGCGCCTTAGGTTTCATAGCTAGACTACGGGCAATGGCAATTCTTTGCGATTGTCCACCTGATAACATTCTAGGATATGATTGTGCTTTATCATCAAGTCCAACTGTTTTTAATAAATCCATTGCGATTTTTTTATTTTCAGCTTCATCCCGTTTTAAAACTAAACGTGGTGCAAGCATAATATTTTCTAAAACAGTTTTGTTTTCGTACAAGTTAAAATGTTGAAATACCATCCCAACATTTTTTCTGATTTTATCAATATTCGTTTTCTTATCTGCTAAATCAAAATTATCAACTAATAGTTGCCCCTCGTTAACTTGCTCTAAACCATTGATAGTTCTGATTAATGTACTTTTTCCAGAACCAGATGGCCCGATAATAACGACGACTTCGCCTGCTTCAACTTTTAAATTGATATTCTTCAATGCGTGAAATTTATCGTAATATTTCTCCACATTTTTAAATTCGATCATTGCCATACTCTCAATCCCCTTCTCTTAACTCTTTTATTCTTTTTTGTGATACTTTAATTATACTACCAAATGGATGTTTAATTGCAGTCTTTTTTAAATGTACCATATAATCACAAAAAAAGTGATAGCAATGTAGTTATTTGCTATCACTTTTTTACTAATTTTCTTTTTCTTTATAGGCAATTTGAACTTTAACGTGAAATTTATGTGATTCTTCAATAACTGATGATCGACCAGCAACCTTCTGATTACCACCATAAATAGTTGCTGTTGCTAAGTAAATATCATATTGTTCTTTAGCCGTTTCAATATCAGATAAACCAACATGGGTTAGGCGACCAATCAATTGTTTATCAATCTGATTCATTCCAGCGTAAACATTCATTTTTTCGTCTTCTATTTTTAATTCAAAAAATGGAAAAGCAACGGGCTGTGCTAACTCTGACACTGGTTTTCCTGTTTTCTGAATTTCTTTTATAATAGCATCATCTGACAATCCATCATAATCAAAATCTGAATACTTAACTTGCTTCATTTGATCAGCAATTTTTTGAATACTTACTTTTTCGTTTCTATTTGTCCTAAGTGTCGCTGGCATCAGCATTTTAGAATCAAATAGGCCATTCGTTTGAACATAACCTGGTTGCATTCGGCGACGTTTATCTCCTTCAATTTCTTCCTTAGGCGGTCCGCCCAACAATTTTTCAATTTTCGGTGAAGGATCAAATTTAGTTGTTTTATTTGTAAAATAATGAATAACATTTAAAACAATAAAATATAATAAAACAAAAAAAGCAAGAATAAACAAACTACCTCTAACATAATAACCATTTATGAAATATCGTGATGCGATATACAATAAATACCAATTACCAAGAAAGCCTAAAACAGTATAAATTCTATTTTTTAATTTTAAATTAACATTAATAAACCCTAAATAATGGTTTGCTAAATCTAGTAAACTAAACATTTATTTACCTCCTAATCCTTAGTCTGTATTTGTCGTTTCTGCACTGGCTTTGGCTTTGTCAGTCGTTACCGTTTTAGTATTCTTCACGCTACTACTTGTGCTTGTTGCCGAGCTAGCTTTATCCGCATTTGTATCAGTATCTGTACTTGTATCAGTTGTGTCATCGGTACTTGTTTCCGCGCTCTTATCATCCGTTGTATTATCGGCACTTGTACTTGCTGATTTGTTTGATGTTTCATCGGCAGCACTTGAACTACTAGACTCATCTTTTGAACTTTCTGATGAAGAGGACGAATCAGAAGAACTCGTCTCAGAAGATGAACTTACTTCTTTGGAACTCGAATTATCGTCTACTTTAGGTTTAGTTTCCGACGGTGATGAAGCTACTGAAGAAACTGTTGCTCCTTCGTTTGTATTCGTTGTTTTGTTAACAACAACGTTAGTTGCGCCCAATGCAAGTACGATAGAAACAATTGCAAAAGGTGTTATAAATGGTGGCGTTCTATATGCCATTAACTCTCACTCCAATTTTGTACTTTTTCCATTAAACCATTTGTTATTGAAGTTTATTCGAAGATAAACTTAATTTTTCGATAATTTTTTTTGGCATTCATCACAAATCCCATGTAATTCAAATTTATGTTCTTCTATTTTGTAACCTGGTAACTGTTTTACAAAATAATCTAGCGGACAGCTATCAAGTTCAACCACCTTACTACAAGAAGTACAAATAAAATGATGGTGATGTTTGTGACTAAAATCACATTGATATTTTACACAGGCTCGTTCACCATTCATCCGTTGCTCAACAAGACCCATTTCTTTAAATTCTTTGATATTTCGATAAATTGTATTATGACTCATCCCTGGATATTTATTTCTCATATAGTCATCCACAACTGTAACGTCAACATAAGCTTCCTCATACTGACTTAAATACGTTAATAAACTTTTTCTTTGTTTCGTAATTTTATATTTATTTTCTTTTAGTATATGCAATGCATCATCAATTAATTCAGTCAAAAGGCTTATCTCCATTTCTAAATAATAATGGTTACTCTTTAAGAAGAATACCATATCAACTAAAAAAAGCAATCACTCTTAACCTAATGATTGAATTAACTGATCAATCTGTTTCTTTGCGTCAACTAAATCGTCATTAATAATGACATGTGCTATACCTTCAAGATCTGCTGGAAGTTTCATGTCTCGTTTTGCTTCACCAGAATCTAAGCGTAAACTTCGATTTCGAATCGTATCTCCCCGTTTAATTAACCGATCTTGTAATATCTGATTATCCGATACAGACAAATATAAGACAACTGTTTCTTTTGGTAATTCTTTTGAATACGTGATGGCACCTGCCGTATCGAGTACAATTGTCGCATTTTTTGCCTCTGACCAAGCAGCATCTATCGCTTCTCTTGATGAACCATAGTAATGGCGATCATACTCAACATGTTCTAAATAATGAAAATTAAAAAAAGTTTCATCGGATTCAAAATAATAATCGCGACCATTTTTTTCATTAACTCTTGGTTGCCTAGTTGTGTGAGTAATCACCTTTTTGGCATCAAATTGCTTGGTTAGATAGTCTCTAATCGTCGTTTTACCTGTTCCCGGAGCACCCGTGATCACGAATATTCGTTTTTGCATTAAATCATCCCTTTATCGTTTTTAGACTTCTTCATATTATTTAAAAAATTTTTGGTTAATATAAAACAAATGACTTGCATTCATTTTATGTACGTACTATACTAAGCTTCTACTAAAGAAAGTAGAATGCGCTTTCATGGTAGTAAGATATAGAAATACGGAGGATACACACTTATGAAATTTGGAACATTTAGTAAAAACTGGTATACGATTTCTTTAGACACTGAAAAACAAATCTTTATTGCTAGTTCAAAAAATAATCCAGCCATTTCAGGTTCTGGGGTAACAATCGAAACAGCCGTTTCCAACTTATCAACAGAAATGAAATATGTTCAATCTGGACAATTTGTATAGAGGGTAAATGTGAGCTCACGCACATCAACCCTTTTTTATTTGGACTTTTTTACCGATTAAACCTTACCATCAATCGCTTAATGGGTACGTATAATAAACTAACAATGATAATTGTCGAGATTGAATTAACAACAGTTGCAGGTAAACTTAAAAACGCCTGAACAGCGGCGACATTAAAACTAACACCTTTAATCATTGCTTCACCAATCGAAACTAAATATGATGTTCCTATTTTACCAATTCCTGCCGTTGCAGCAATAATGATAATCCAATATTTACCATGATAATTTTTTAATCCTTTCGTAACAACCGTAATTAGTAATGCAATAACCACTACTTCTAGTACAGTAAAATATGACGTATCTGCATAACCATTCAAAATATCAAATAATCCCAGACCAATCGCTCCTGCAATTGTGCCATAACTAAACCCTAAAAAAATCACGGCCAATGCTGCTAGTGAATTACCGAAATGAATAAATGGTTTTCCCACCATAGCTGGGATTGGTATTCTAAAAACTGAGATACCTATATAAATAATTGCCGCAAATAATCCCGCTAAAATAATGCTTCTTAATCTTTCATTTCTCATTTTATTTTTCCATTCTATCGTTAATATCGGGTAAAATACTCATAAAATTAACCCCTAACCTTTGATCAAGTCCTTCATTATCAGAATTACTCATCGCTTTCCATGTTACTTCTACTGCAAATTCCAATGCTTCCCTTAGTGAATGACCATTCATTAACTCACCCACTACGCAGCTTGCTAGCAAGTCTCCTGTCCCAAAATAATGATTCTCACGTTGTTCTTTTAATACCCAACCTGATTCGCCTTCTTTTGTTAGAAAAACAACACCAATTTGATTTTTCTGGTTTGTAACTCCTGTAATTATAACCGCTTTTAAATTTAATTTCTTTAATAAACGTGTTAGTAACTTTTTAATTTCTGCCTCGCTAGGATTTTCCTGATAATTACAGTCTGCCAATAAGTAAGCCTCTGTTAAATTGGGTAAAATTAAATCTGCTTGCGTTAAACATAACATGCTTAATTCTTCTACATAGTCGTTTGTCAGTCCTGAATATAACGTGCCGTGATCAGCCATAACTGGATCAATAACGGTGAGTGCTTTATCATCAGATAACCTATCTAGTAGAATCCCCATCATTTTAATACTTTCTGCCGTCCCTAGATAGCCCAAATATGCGCCCGTAAATTGAACTGGAATAGTTGCCCAGTGTTCTTCAAAAGCTTTTATAAATGGTGAGATGTCTACCTTCATTGGTACTCCAAATCCACCTGTATGACTACTTAATAACATTGTTGGCAATATTGTCGTCCGTTGTTGATAACTAGCTAAAACAGGAACCGCAATCCCTAATGAAACACCACCAACACTAGATAAATCTTGTGCAATCAATAATTGTTTCATTATTCCACCTTCTTCATTTGAAGTTATTTAATTCATTATAAAATGAATACGCCAGAATAGCGATATTTAGTAACCATTTAAAAATAAAAAACTGTTGAAAAATTAGCACTAGGCTAGTTCCTCAACAGTTCAACTATTTCTTCAATTCAATTTTATTTTGTCGACCAATCGCATGTTTTAACATAAACGGTGCTACGATAGTTGAAATAATAATTACCATGATAACTGCCGAATAGTATTCCGTCGACAACAAGTGTGCGGTATACCCAATTTGGACAATAATCAAAGCCATTTCGCCACGAGAAATCATCCCCGCACCGATTACATATGCACTATTTAAATCAAATCCAAGTAACCTAGCACCTAATCCACCACCTAGTAATTTTGTGAGGACGGCCAAAATCGTTAAAATAACGATAAACCAAATATTTTTCATAAATCCATCAAATGACATGCTTAATCCAATACTCGTGAAAAACATTGGAATAAAGACTGCATAACCAATTGGTTCAATATTGGCATCAATTTCTTTTTTATACGGTGTTTGTGCCACTGCAATTCCTGCAAAAAAGGCACCAACAACAGCACTTAACCCCACTAAGTCAGCTAAGTAGGCCATACCTAGACAGATAACCAGTGACATAATCGTAATCGATGAGCCAACTAATAATCGTTCACTTAATCTCATCAAGAAAGGCGCCACCCACTTGAATAGGATTAAAATACCAATGAAGTAAACAAATTCTAATAAGAAGCCAATCCAAATGTTAGCTTGTGCGCTATCACCGGTACTTGTAATATTACCAAATACACTAACTAATACACTTAAAATAACAACAGCTAAGATATCATCCACAACGGCCGCACCTAGGATTGTTGCACCTTCTTTTGAATCTAATCGTTTTAATTCTTTCAAGACTTCGACGGAAATACTAACTGACGTTGCCGCAAAGATAACACCTAAAAATAAAGCCGATTCAAATCCAAAATTATAAATTCGACCAAAGTAATAGACAACTAAGATAGGGAAGACAACACCTAAAGTCGCAACTGATAAGGCCGGTTTTAAATACTTTTTAAGTAGATCTAAATCACTTTCTAATCCCGCCATAAACATTAAAATAATCACACCAATTTCTGCGAACATCGCAAATAAATGATCTGAATGGACCCAATTCAACATTGCTGGTCCAAGTAAAACACCAACTAATAATTGCCCGATAACACTAGGAACACCAATTCGTGTGCTGACATGACCCGCAATTGATGTTGCCACTAATACTAAACAAATCGTTCCTAAAAATGCCATTATTTCTCCTCTCACTTGTCACTATCTATATTAACCATAACATACATTAAAAATAAAAAGCAGCAAATTCCCTCTCGGAATTCACTGCTTATGATTCACTTAATTAAATTAAGCTTCTTCACTGTTAAAAATATATTTTGCTGCGAATGCTGCAATAGCACCACCAACTAATGGTGCAAGAATAAATACCCAAAGTTGTGAAAGTGCATCGCCACCGGCATAAAGTGCAGGTCCAATACTACGAGCAGGGTTAACTGAAACCCCTGTAAGTGGTAAACCAACAAAGATAAGTACTGTTAATGTTAAACCAATCACAAAGCCAGCAATATTACTGTTACCAAATTTTTCACTCGTAACCATCAAAATAATAAAGATGAATAAGAATGCGAATAAGGCTTCAACGAAAAATGCCATACCACCAGGAATTGTTGCATAACTATTTGAACCAAAACCATCAGCAACTTTTGATGTATCTGTCATTGATGAAATAATCATCTTAACCACGCTAGATGCTACAATCGCACCTAAGATTTGACTAACCCAGTAAGCAACCATATCAGTCAATGACATGCGCTTGTTGATGTACATTGCTAATGAAACAGCAGGATTGATGTGTGCACCTGAAACAGGTCCAATAGCATAAACCATCAATGTAATAGCTAAACCAAATGCAAGTGCAATAACAAGTGGGCTACCGTTACCTAACGTAACTGCCCCTGTACCAAATAATACCAAGAAAAATGTGCCGATAAATTCAGCAATATAATTTTTATAATTCAATTTTAAATCCCCCTATATTAGTATCTCTTAATTATACACATAACCATAAACTCATTTCAATTATTTTTTTATTTTTAATTTTTGAATTAAAACCCATGCTGTAATTGGAACCGCTAGAATAACACCTATAATAGAAAATAAAATCATTATTAATTCTGCAACAAAAATTTTATCATTTATAATATCTGCGAATGTAGCATGCGTCTGTACTAATAAAATAAATAGCGCTAAAAAGCCACCAAAGAAACCAAAAAATAGTGTATTAAACGTTGTTCCAATAATATGTTTACCAATACTAATACCAGCTGCGTATAACTTTTTTAAATCAATTGTTGGTGTTTGTTCAATAATCTCATTTAAGCCAGCCGAAATTGCAATCGCACCTTCAGCAATTGCGCCTAAAGTACTAAAAATAGCTGTTGAAATCGCTATTTGCATAAAATTAGCGCCTACTAATAACGAAAATGCTTCTATTTCTTCACTATCTTCTGCACCAAAACCTTGAACTGCAGCAAAATGTTCAACTGGAATAATCAAAAGAACGAGAATAACCAGAACAATTAACGAAGCATAAAAAGCAGTTTCAGTAACTTGCACATTATCATCACCAAGAAAAATCGTAATAGCTAAAATAATAATGCCATTAATTAGGGTCACTGCTACCGGCGGAAATCCTCCCGTAATTAAAATAATCGTAAAAAATAACATGATAAAATTAAAAAATAAGCTTAAAAATGAACGAACACCATTCATTCCTCCAACAATGACCATTAAGACAAATAAAATGGCACTTAACCAACCAATTGTAATCATAATGTGTCATCCCCTTTGATTAATCGACTTGCAAAAAAACTTGCGACAGGTATCGCAATGACAATCCCAATACCGCTGATTAATGTTTGGACAACTCCTAAAGCCATGGTCCATGAAAAAGTATAGCCAATTGTATTGGTCGTTCTAAAGTACAAAACGGCAAGTGGGAAAATGTCAGCAATAAAAATTAAGAATAAGACGTTAATTAATGGTCCCATAATCGATTGTCCAACCTCACGTCCAGATTTAAAAAGTTCTTTCGATGAAATAGTTGGTTGTTCTTTTTTTAATTGAAATAGTGTTGCAACGATATCTGTCGATTCATCCATGACAGCCCCTAGAGAACCTAGTAGTGTGGCAGCAAGGAATAGTTCCTTTGGCGCTTGCGTTGCATAAGATAGAGCTTCGTAATGCATCCCTTGATCATTTGTCAGTTTTAAAATAATGACACTAATGATTAACGATAAACTAGTTCCCGTCAAAGTTGCCAATAACGTGACCAGCATCTGTCGATTAAAGCCAATTACCAAACTCAAGGTCAGTACTGCAAATATTAGAGCAATACCTGCGAAAATCCAAAAGAAGTTCGTAATATTAACGAATATTTCAAATTTAATGGCTAAAAAGAAAATAATCATATTTAAGACGATACTTAATACAGCAATCATGCCACTAAACTGCATAAATCCTACCAGCATACTAACGGCAATCCAAATTAATATGGCCACGACGACATCTCGTTTGAACCCATCAATAATACCAGTTAATCCACTTTTATGAGGATTAATCGTTACAAATACTTGATCATTTTTCTGGTATTTTTGATCATTTGCGCGAGATGAAGAATATGTATTTGGTAGTCTTATTTTTTGCCCTTTATACTTACCATTCATCACAGTTCCAAATAATTTTTGTTTAGTCTGTGTATCTTTATTTTCAAATTCATCTGTTACTTTTTCAGTTTTTTCATCCTTAACCTGTGTTATTTTAACAATCGTATCTGAATACAGTGCTTGATCAAATTTAACACCTATTACGAGTATGCCACCGATAATAATCGTTAGAATTAAAATAATGTTCTTCTGAAGTAACTTTTTCATGGGTTCACACCTCATTTATTATTAATACACTTCCACCAGTTTAACATTTTACAACAAAAAAAGTCCGACCAAAGGCCAGACTTTAATCTATCTTATTTTAACTTTATAAAGCTTTGAAACAGCTAACTATTATCTACTTAATAGACATGTCACGATAAAATAATGTCGTTCCATATGGGTTAATGTGTAATCCGGATGCATCTGGGTTCAATAAGTAGGCCATTGCACCTTGGAAAACAGGTACTGTATAAGCATCTTCTTCGACCAATTGCTTTTCAGCATCAATCAAGCTATTCCAACGTTTCGTTGGATTTGTTGCAAATTCATTTTTAGACTGATCGATATCTTTTAAATATTGTGCATTTTTGTAATCGGTATTTAAATGATAAGCGCCACCATCATTAATAAAGTTAATTGGATCAGCATAATCTGGTGTCCATGTCCCATAAACGATATCAAATTGGTAAGCCGTTGTTGCTGCTAATCGCGATTTAATTGGAATATTACGTGCGTTAATTTTTAATCCAGGTAAGTTACTCTCTAACTGCGCTTGCAAGTATTCAATCACTTGTTTAGCTTCTGGCGTATCAGAACCCAATATTTCAATTGTTAAGTCCTTCTTACCGATCTCTTTAAGTCCTTTTTCCCATTCTGCTTTAGCTTCTTTTTTATTAAAAGCAAGCAAGTCTCCTGCTTCTTTACGGTAATCTTCCCCATTAATCGGATTTGACACAAATTTAGCTGGGACGATTCCATTTAATGCAGATGAACCATCATTAAGAATTTTGCTAGCTAATAATTTTTTATTAAATCCTAGCGCAATTGCTTTACGAATATGTTTATTACCAGTTGCCTCACGCTTAGTATTAAAACCTAAATAACCAATCATTGGTGTTTTACGTGTTGCGAACCCTTTTTCATTCTTATATTGTTTAACATAATCATTTGCTAACATTGAGAAATCAATCTTCCCTGTTTGATATAACTTGCCAGCAGTTGCACCATCTTTAACAACTTGAACGTCAACTTTAGCTAACTTAACTGATTTAGCGTTCCAATAACTGGTATTTTTAACATATGACCATTTGTTATTAGTTCCTTCCCAATCAGTTAATTTATAAGGACCATTCACAATCATATGTTGTGAATCCGTTGCATATTGACTACCTTGTTTTTTAACGTAAGCTTCATTTTGAGGTACAAATGGTGCACCCGTTAATACTTCTGGTAAATAGCTAATTGGTTGTGCCAGAGTAACTTCTAATGTTGTTTTATTCAGCGCTTTAACACCTAACTTATCAACGGCCATCTTGCCATTTCGGATAGCAAACCCATTTTTAATAATATCAATTCGTTGTGAATTAGGTGATGCTGTTTTAGGATTTGCTAGTTTTTGCCAAGCGTAAACAAAGTCATTTGCTGTAACAGGAGTCCCATTTGACCAGTTCTCAGCTCTTAATTTATAGGTGTAAACTGTTTTTGCTTTGTTAACCGTCACACTTTTTGCTGCAGCTAACACTGGTTTATTTTTTTGATTATACGTATACAATCCTTCATAAACGTTTTGTATTGCTTCAACACTAAATGTATCACTGTATTTAGTAGAATCTAAAGTGCCTAATTGATCAGTTACAGCCACTTTTAATATGTTATCGTCTTTCGTCGCTGTTTTTGAACAAGCAGCTAGCACCCCTATAAACATGATACTTAAAACTACCGCAATTTTCCTTCTCACTTTAGACACTCTCCTTTTTTAGTTACCTTAATGTGATTAACTTTACCTAGTTACTTATTTTTTGTCAATAAAGACGTATCATTTCAACCAACTTTACATTTAAGCTATACTTAACCCAGTGTCTTACTCAATTCTGAAAGGAAGTTTTTGACTTATGAAAAATAATCAATTTGCTAACTATACACCTACTTTTGAGACACAAATAAAAGAACTTAAAGCTATTAATTTGTATATAGCCTCCGAAACCAATCCTACACATTTATTTGAACAATTACTCAATAAAATTCTCATCGACTATCAAACAATCGGTGCGAAACAACAAAAAATGATGTCCTTATTAGCGACAGAATCCATTTCTGTTTATGAATTTTTTACTACAAAAAAGGAATTAACACCTGTTATCTTTTATAATGTTGCATTACAGTTACTAGAATTTGAAGTCGATGTCGATTTCAAAATTGATGACCCATTTACGGCAATGGCTAAAATTCAGTTACCTTCTATTGAAATTATTGAATCCGTTAATGATTTTTGGTCCGCATGGTATCTCTTACTGACAACACATACCAAAAATGGCCAAGTCTTCACAGATACACTAGCAAATAAAGGGTACTTTGTTTCATTTTATAAAGATGCGAAACCTTTATTTTTCAATGGAAAAGCGCAACCTGTTTTTGATACAACTAAACTGATTCGTGAAGTCGTCTACGTTGAAGCCCCATTAGATACTGACCAAGATGGTCAACGTGATTTATTAAAAACAGAAATTTTAAGACCACTAGTTACATCCGGACTAAAAGTACCTATTCTTTATACAGCAAGTCCTTACAATCAAGGCACAAATGATGATTCTGAATTAATGCGCAACGTTGATATCCCGCTTACCGAAAAACCAGTTACTGAATTAACTGAATCTGATATCACCTATAACTATCAGAAATCCAACTTACCCGAACCACGATCAATCCTCTCAGAATCAACAGAAACTGAGCAAACCTTTAGCCGTGAATCTTCGTATACATTCAACGATTACATGCTAGCTAGAGGATTTGCAATCGTCTATGCAGCTGGTATTGGTACTCGAGAATCAGATGGTATTCGTACTTGTGGGAGTGTTGAAGAAACGGTATCAACCGTCGCCATTATTGAATGGCTAACGGGACATCGGCAAGCATTCACAAATAAACTCGATAATCGATCAATTAAAGCCACTTGGAGTAATGGTAACGTTGCTATGACTGGTAAATCTTACCTTGGTACGCTTGCTACTGCAGCTGCAACAACTGGTGTATCCGGCTTAAAAACAATCATTTCTGAAGCCGCTATTTCAAGTTGGTATGATTATTATCGTGAAAATGGACTAGTCGTCGCGCCTGAAGCTTGCCAAGGTGAAGATGCAGATGTTTTAGCTGCGCTTTGTTTAAGTCGCCAAAAAGATGCCGCCGACTACGCTAATATTCAAGACTACTTTGACAAAGTTATGAATCGATTATCTATAGGACAAGACCGTGCATCTGGTAATTACAATAAATTTTGGGATGAACGTAATTATTTAAACCAAACTAAAAATATCAAAGCAAATATTGTTATGGTCCATGGTTTAAATGATTGGAACGTCAAACCTCGCCAAGTTGAACAACTTTGGCAAGCATTACGTCCTTTACCTATTGTTAAAAAATTATTCTTACACCAAGGTAAACATATCTATATCAATAACTTTCGCTCATTAGATTTCACTGATATGATGAATTTATGGTTATCAAATCAACTTTATAATATCGAAAATGGTGCTGAGACACTTATTCCCAATGTCACCATACAAGATAACCTAGAAGCTGAAACGTGGCACACTTATGATGATTGGGCAGACCCGGATTCTCCTACCCAATCCTATCATTTCCAACAAAATAAATTAACACAATCAGTCACATCAGATGCTCACCAATTTGCTACTTTCAAAGATAACTTACCAACTGACCTTTTTAACAACTACGTCAGAGATAATCATCTTTGGAATCAAGCTTTAGTTTCAACTAAAGAAACAGAAATGGCTAAAAATAGAATCCAATTAATCTCAGAACCATTAACAGAACCGCTGTTTATTTCCGGTTCTGCTCACATAAAATTGTCTGTTGCAGCACTACAAACAAAAGGGCTCATTAGTTGCATGCTTATCGATTATGGTGAAGAAAATAGACTCACCCCCGTGCCATCCATTCTCAAACGAAAATCTTTAGATATGGGATTTCATTGGCGTGAAGATGATTTGGTTGAATTTACTAAAAATCCCACAAAAACTCCTTGGAAAATGATTTCCAAAGGTCATATCAATTTACAAAATAGGACAAATCGTTATCAAAATGATTCTGTCCTTCCAGGAACTTTCAACACAGTAGATTTTGATTTACAACCAACTGCCTATCACATTAAGGAAGGTCATCAGATTGAATTAATCATTTACGCAACAGATTTTGGGATGACTTTACGAAATAACGATTCAGATAGTTATACTATTAACTTAGCTAATTCGCGTCTTAAAATTCCTTATCAATCTGTTAGTACAGTATCATTATTCTAAATAAAAAAGAAAATCATCAAAAAAATTATTGATGATTTTCTTTTTTTATTTATCAATATCTACGTATTAAGTAATGAGACAATTCGCACACAAAAATAACTTTAATAAATCCAACAATCAAAAATGGTAAAATACCTATTAAAAATGCTTGTTGCATCGAGGTTTGTTGGTAAACCATTAACCAGATTGCTCCTAAAACTAATTGCACACTAGCACCTAATAAATTCCCCATGTACAACTGCCAACGACCATTACCATACCATTTTAAAAACAGCCCCGTTAAGATAATATAGGCTAAAAAACCAAATAAATAACCACCTGTTGGTCCAATTAAAGAAAAAAGTCCCGAATGAAATCCAGCAAAAACTGGGATTCCTATTAATCCTAATAGGAGATAAATGCCCACCGCTTTTAATCCTTCTTGAACCGGTCTCAAACTCGATAATAATCCGATAAAAATGGTTTGTAACGTTAACGGGATTGGCCCCAATGGAATGGTTAACTGGGATAAAACACCCAAAACGGCTGCTAACTCTGCTGCTATAATTAATTGTTTTAACTGTTTATTTTGTCCCATTTGTTAAGCCTTCCACATTCACCTTTGTAATTTCACCAGCCATATAAGTCGTTATTTGCCCATTTTTATCTCTCAATACCAACTGTCCATCATCTTTAATTGTTTCAACTGTACCAATAATTTCTTGATGACCACTTTTTAAAGTAACTGTCTGTCCAATAACTAGTGACCGTTTACGATAATCATTCATGAAGTCACCATTTTGGTAATTCTGATAGATTTGGATAAATTGATTGGTAATTTCAGCAATCAACTCATTCCGTGTGACATTATTCGATTCATCAATTAATGAACCCACTTTATCTTGTAACTCTGGAGATAATTTTTTAAGGTCTGTTTTAAAATCTAGCCCAATCCCTATAACTAAGCTTGTCACTTGCTGCGTTTCAAAATCTGTGACAGCCTCCGTTAAAATCCCGCAGACTTTTTTATTTTGATAATAAATATCATTCACCCACTTTATTTGTGGTTGAATTTTCAATTTATTTTCTAAAGCATAACTAACCGCCATGGCAGTTGCTGTCGTTAGCTGACCAACATCTTTGATAGGTTGATCAATTCTCAATAAATAACTGATATAAATCCCAGTCTCTTCTGGTGATTCAAATGTTCGACCAAATCGACCATATCCTGCTGTTTGACTATTGGCCACTATTAACAGTGGACCCTGTATATCGGGCTGGCTTGAACGCTCTTTCGCCAATACATTGGTAGATGTCACTTCATCAAATAATTCAATTTGCATCATGTCAGTTGTTAAATAAGATTGAATTAGTTGTGCGTTCAACTGATTACCATCATTTAGACTATATCCTTTTTGTGGAATCGTCTTAATGTCAAAACCCTGCTCTTGTAAACTCTTAATAGCCATCCAAATAGCAGTTCTCGAAACGCCAAGTTTTTCAGCCAATAGTTCTCCCGAAATAATAGTATCTTGTTGTCCAGCTAATATTTTTAGAATACTGTCTTTAGTTTTCATTTTACACCGTTAACCTTTTAATTTTATTAGTTAACATAACTTTAAGCTAACTCACTAAAATATGCAACTAACACTCTTAAAAAAATACCATCCTCACTTTCATTCTGGTAAATAATCATAAAAGTGCTATGATTAATCTATTCTTAAGAAATTAGGTGGATTAATATGGCATACGGAACGAAAATTATTACGTTAGATAATGGTTATCATCTCTGGACTCATACTGAAGGACAAGGTGATATCCAACTACTTTGTCTACATGGTGGGCCTGGTGGTACACATGAATATTACGAAAATTTTGCTGAAAAATTAGCACCTCTTGGCGTTCAGGTTTCAATGTATGACCAACTCGGTTCATGGTATTCTGATCAACCAGATTTTACTAAACAAGAAAATGTTGATAAATTTCTTAATATTGATTACTTCATTGATGAAGTTGAAGAAGTCCGTATTAAATTAGGTTTAGATAACTTCTACCTAATTGGTCAATCATGGGGTGGTGCTCTTGTTCAAGAATACGCCTTAAAATATGGTGACCATTTAAAAGGTGCTATTATCTCAAGTATGACTGATGATATTAACGAATATTTAGCAAACGTTAATGCTATTCGTGCTAAAGAATTGGATGCTGATGCGCTTGCCTACATGCAAGAATGTGAAAAAAATAACGATCTTGATAATGACCGTTACCAAGGTTATGTCGATATTTTAAATGACGGCTATGTTGATCGTAAAAAGCCAGCCCAAATTTCTCATTTAGTAAGCACAATGGCTGAACCCGTTTATAATTACTTCCAAGGTAACAATGAATTCGTTGTGACTGGTAAATTAAAAGACTGGTCTACTCGTGACCGCATTAAAAATATTACTGTCCCAACATTAATCACATTTGGCGAACATGAAACAATGCCTTTAGCAACAGCTAAAAGAATGTCAGAAACAATTCCACATGCTCGTCTTGAAACAACTCCTGAGGGTGGTCATCATCATATGATCGATAACGCTCCTGTTTACTTTGATCATTTAAGTACCTTCTTATCAGATGTTGAAAACGACAATTTTAAAGATTAAATTAAAAAATACCACCATTGATAACTACTATCAACGGTGGTATTTTTTTATCTCTTAATCGTGTAACATCATTGCATTAATTGCAACAACAATTGTACTTAACGACATCACAACTGCACCCACTAATGGACTTAAAATAAAGCCAATTGGTGCTAAAACGCCGGCAGCCAATGGTAATGCAATAATATTATAACCTGCACCCCACCAAAGATTTTGAATCATTTTCAATCTTGTGTTTCGACTTAATTTCAAAAATTTTATGATATCCATCGGATTACTTTTAACTAATATAACGTCTGCAGAGTCGACAGCAACATCCGTACCTGAACCAATTGCCATCCCTATTGTTGCACTTGCTAAACTAGGCGCATCATTAATACCGTCACCAACCATGATAACGTTATGTCCTTCGCCCTCTAACTGACTAACAATTTTAGCCTTATCTTCAGGCATTAAGTTAGCACGAACATCTACAATACCTAGTTTTGCACCAACTTTATCAGCAGCTTGTTGATTATCACCAGTTAACATAATCACTTTGATATTCATTTTTTCTAATTTTTCGACTAAACCAAATGATTCTGGTTTAATTTGATCCCCTTGAGCAACATACCCAATCACTTTTTCATTTTGAATTAAATAACTAATTGAATCTCCTTCGTTGTCAGAAGCCATTTCATCCGTTAATAACTGTTGTTTATTAACATAAGCTTCAGAAACAATTTTGAATGCATCATCGTTAATATGTCCTTCTAATCCAACACCATTAATTTGTTGTGTTTCACTTGCAGTTGGAATCTCAATTTTTAAATCTTCTGCTTTTTGAATGATTCCTTTACCCAAAGGATGTGTCGATCCACGTTCTAACGACGCCATCAATCCGATAATTTCTGATTCAGAAAACTGATCAGTAAATGTTTTATATCCGGTTACCACGAAATGACCTTCAGTTAAAGTTCCTGTTTTATCAACAAGTAATGTGTCAATTGTGTGTGCAACTTCTAGCGCATTTCTATTTTTGATTAATAAGCCATTTTTAGCTGATAAAGAAGTACTTCTCGCAACAACTAATGGAATGGCTAAACCTAAAGCATGTGGACAAGCAATCACTAGAACAGTTACAAGAATTGATAATGCCTGACTAAATGTCCCTGTAATTAACCATACAATGAATGCTAAAATACCAACAGTCATGGCAGCATAAAATAAATATCCCGCAACTTTATCAGCTAACGTTTCCGTATCTGATTTTTCTGACTGCGCTTTTGTGACTAATTTAACAACTTGAGCTAAGTAACCTGTTTCACCAGTTCCCGTTACAGTCATTTGGATTTCTCCATTACCATTAACTGATCCACCAACGACTTCATCATCTACTACTTTTTCAACTTGTTTCGATTCACCAGTTATCATAGCTTCATCGACGCTTGTTTTACCAGAAATAATTGTTCCATCAGCTGGAATCGTTTCATTTCCTTTAACTAACAGAATATCTCCAACATGAACATTTGTTAAATCAACATCTTCAATTTTTTTATTTTCTCTAACGATATGTGCTTGTTTAGGTAAGAGTTGTGCTAATTTTTGAACAGCATCTCCTGCTGACATAACAGCGTTCATTTCAATCCAATGACCTAACAACATAATGACAATTAACGTTGCTAACTCCCAGAAGAAATCCATAACATGATGACTTGGATCTACAAGATTATTCATCACAACAGCATATAAGCTATACAAGTATGCCACACTAATACCCATTGCGATTAAGGTCATCATTGCTGGCTTTTTATCTGCAAGCTCCATCTTTGCACTATCTAAAAATGTTTTACCGCCATAGAAAAATAATCCAGTACCAATAAGTGCTACAACCCAATCAGATCCAGGGAAAGTAAACTGTAAGGGTAAGTTAATCCCCATCATAGGTGTCATTAAAACAATAGGAATTGCTAAAACTAAAGAAATCCAGAATTTCAATTTTAGATTTCCCATATGCATCATGTGCCCACCCATGTTCATTTGATCGTGGTCCATTCCTTCCATATCCATGTGATCCATACTCATGTGGTCCATATTTTTCATATCCTTATGATTCATATTCATGTGATCCATTTCTTTCATATCTTTGTGATCCATTTATACCGCCTCCATTAATTTATATTTTTAGTTTACACTTGTAAACTTAGATAGTCAAATAATTTATCTGTTACAAAAAAAATGTCAAAGAGATAAATATCCCTTTGACATTTTTATATAATCACATAAACATTTTAGTTAATTTACAATTCTATGCATCTTTACCAATTGTTTTACGACGGTTAACTTCTTTTTCAGCAAGTACATCGGAATCTTTAAATCCAAAGACCCAAGTACAACCAAATGCTACGATTATTGTAACAATTGATGCAATCCAAAAGTTAATTTCGTTACTCATTCCTCCACCAAACTTTAAAGGTGTAAAGAATGAAGGGAATCCGATTAATGAACCAGTAAATCCGTACATATTAACGTTTAATAGTCCGGCTACTAATCCACCAACTGCACCACCAATATTAGCTGCTAAGAAGACACGCCCATATTTTAAGGTAATCCCATAAATAGCTGGTTCTGTAATACCACTGAATGCTGCAATAACTGCACCACCAGATAATTCTTTAATGTTAGCCATTTTTGATTTAATCATAACTGCCATTACAGCAGCACCTTGAGCTACCATTGTAATTGAAACAATTGCATTTAAGTAGCTGTAGCCTTTTGAAGCAATATCGTTTGCGATTAAAGGAACAACTGCCCAATGTAAACCAAAGATAACTAAACATTGATATAATCCACCAATAACAAAACCTGCAATTGGGTAGTTTGCTGTTAAAATTGTGTTTAAAATAATAGAAATACCTGTACTAATTAACGTAATAATAGGTCCAACAATAATGATAATAGCGGCCGAAACGATCATAACTTCTAACAATGGTACAAAAATCATTCGTAAAACTTGTGGAATAACTTTTTTGAGTCCTTTTTCAACATAATGTGCTAACCATGCTCCAGCAATAATTGGGAAAATACTGTAAGTATAGTTAACCATATGAATTGGAATCCCAAATAAGTTAGTATTTAATGACATCCCCAAAAGTTGTCCAAACACTTTTGTTCCTGTTGCAATACCAAAAAGTGAAGGATATACCAAGACACCACCAACAATAGCCATAATAATTGGATCAGATTTTAACTTCTGTGCAGCTGTGAATCCAACAATAATAGGTAAGAAATAGAATGCTGAATCTCCCATGGCTGATAAGAAAATGTAAGTCTGTGATGTGGCTTCTGTCCAACGAAAATCGACAGCCATTTGAAGTAATCCTTTTAAAATACCACTAGCAGCCAATAATCCAATTACTGGCATCATAGAACCTGTGATAACACCAATCAAAGTATTAAATCCAGCATTCAATTTTCCACGGAATGTTGTTGGTTTTTCCTCAGCTGGTGCATCATCGGCAGCATCGACCTCGCCACCTGCGTATGATGTTCCTAATTGTGCAATAACTGCATCATAGACATCAGTAACAGCTGGTCCAATAACAACTTGATATTGTCCAACAGCATGACGAACATCAATTACACCTGTTAAATTTTTAATCACTTCATCGTCTGCTTTACTTTCATCAACTAAGTAAAATCGTAACCGCGTAATACAATGGATTAAACTCTTAATATTCTCTTTACCACCGACTTGTTTGATAATGTCTGTAGCTAATTGTGTGTAATCTTTTGCCATAACTATTCCTCCCCTTTTGCAGTACCAGATCCCACTTCCGTGCCACCTTCAAAAGGTTGTGGTTCCGATAATGTTAATTTGTCTAATTTATCTTGTGTATTTGTAATTACTACCATTAAAACATTGTCTAATTGTGCTTCAGAAACTTGTGTTAAATCCATAGTCCCAAGTAATTCACCACCATGAACACGAGCACCTTTTTTAATATTAATATCAAATGGTGCACCTTTTAAATCAACCGTATCAACACCCATGTGTAATAAAATTTCAAGTCCATTATCCATCGTGAATCCGATAGCATGTTTTGTTGATGCAACCAATGTTATAGTTCCAGATACTGGACTATAAATTTCCCCTGCGGTTGGTTTAAATCCGAAGCCATCACCCATTAATTTTTGAGCAAAAACAGAATCGCTCACATTTTCTAAATCAATTAACTCCCCAGTTGCTGGTGCGTAAAACTTATCATCATTTACCTTTTGTTTTCTTTTAAAAATCGACATTGTTCTCTCCCCCATTTTTTTTAATTTATTTAACTAGATTCGCTTACAGCGATTAAGCGTTTTCAAGTTATCCTTATAATAAACCTGTCTATACAGGATGTCAACGCTTTCTTTTCTTTTAAATTAACATTTATATATACTTGTATAGACTAGAATGTTTATGTTAAAATAACCTTATCATTGGAGGTGACTATTATGACGAACCAAAATAAACATTTAGGTATTTATCAAGATCTTGTCACTAAAATCACACATAATATTTACGCATCAGGAACATTCCTACCTAGTGAAATTCAATTGAGCCATTTATACGGTACTTCTCGCGAAACAATTCGAAAGGCTCTCCAAAATTTACTAACCAATGGCTATATTCAAAAAATTCGAGGCAAAGGATCGCTTGTTTTAGATATTCAACGATTCGCTTTTCCCGTCTCAGGTATTACTTCATATGAGGAACTGAATAAGTCTCTTCAAATGAATTCGGAAACACAAGTTAGACAGTTACTTGTCACAACTATTCCTATAGAGAGTTTTGCACCTAAGTCTGTTGTTGGCGATAAAGCGACATTTATTGAACGTCTACGACTTGTTAAAAATGAACCCAGTGTTATTGATCGTGACTACATACTTTCAGATATCGTACCTGAGATACCTTTAGCAGTTGCCCAAAATTCGCTTTATGATTATTTTGAAAATAAATTAGGCTTAGAAATCAGTTATGCTATTAAAAAAATTACAGTTGAACCAGCAGATACAACTATCCAAAAATTATTAAACATTCCAAAAACAGAATCTGTTGTTGTCATAAGAAGTGAAACCTATTTACAAGATAGTCGTTTATTTCAGATTACCGAAGCTATTCACCGCTCAGATCGTTTTAGTTTTGTTGATTTTGCACGACGGACGAAGAAAATATAACTAATAGGAGAATAACGATGACATTTGAAGATAAAATTATTTATCAAATTTACCCAAAATCATTTTATGATAGTAACAATGATGGCCTGGGCGATTTACAAGGGATTATCGCTAAAATACCTTATTTAAAACAACTCAATATTGATATGATTTGGTTTAATCCTTTTTTCATATCACCACAAAATGATAATGGCTATGATATCTCAGATTATTATCATATTGATCCTAAGTTTGGTACTATGGCTGATTTTGATGAACTTGTTACCAAGCTAAAATCTGTAGGCATCGATGTCATGATGGATATGGTTTTTAACCATACATCAACTGAACATGAATGGTTCCAAAAAGCGCTAAAAGGTGATCCAAAATATATGGCTTACTATTATATTCGTGGAGCAAAACCAGATAGCTCGCTTCCAACTAATTGGGATTCTAAATTTGGTGGTCCTGCATGGGAAGCTTTCGGAAATACGGGTAAGTACTACCTTCATCTCTACGACCCAACTCAAGCAGACTTAGATTGGCATAATCCAGCAGTTCGAAAAGAAATGGCCAAGATTGTTAATTTTTGGCGCAACAAAGGTGTTAAAGGTTTCCGATTCGACGTTATCAATGTCATCGGTAAAGATGTCAATTTACTTGATGCACCTTATGGTACTGATAGTAGACTTATGTATACAGATAAAAAAATAGTTCATCAATATCTACAAGAACTTAACGAATCTAGTTTTGGTCAAGACCCTGATGCTGTGACCGTTGGTGAAATGTCTTCTACTTCAATCGATAATTGTATTGAATACACGTTAGGCAAAAACAACGAGTTATCAATGGTCTTTACCTTCCACCATTTAAAAGTTGACTATACCCATGGAAATAAATGGACGACGATGCCTTTTGACTTTATGAGTTTAAAAAACATTCTAAATGATTGGCAATTAGGTATGACAGCTGGTCATGGTTGGAACGCTTTATTTTGGAATAATCATGATCAGCCTCGTGCTATTAATCGTTTTGGTGATCCCGTCCATTTTCGTGAAAAATCTGCCGAAATGCTAGCGACAACTATTCATTTATTACGTGGAACGCCTTTTATTTATATGGGAGAAGAAATTGGGATGAGCGATCCTCAATATCAGCATTTATCTGATTATAATGATATTGAAACCAAAAACATTTACCCAACATTATTAGCGAAAGGACTCAGTGAAACTGAAGCCTTAGACATTATTCAAGCAAAATCTCGTGATAATAGTCGTACTCCCATGCAATGGAATAACTCTGAGTATGCAGGGTTCTCAGCTGAAAAACCATGGTTGATGCCAATGAATCAGTCTATCGTCAACGTTCAAAATGAATTAGTACGCGGCGAAATATTTAATTACTATCAACAACTAATTAAATTACGTAAGACTCTGCCAATTGTCTCTGTTGGTGATTATCAACCTCTTTTAATGGACGATACTCAAGTTTTTGCTTACCAAAGAATACTAAAAAATCAACGTTTAATTGTTTTAAATAATTTCTATGGTACAACGACAACGATTACTTTACCTGCATTTACCGGGGAAATATCAACTGTCATCAATAATTATCCAACCGATATCAAATTAGAAACAGCTATGACGTTAGCTCCATATCAGTCAGTTGCCTTTTTGATTGACTAACTAAAATAAAGCAGCCTTGCAATTTTAAATTGTAAGGCTGCTTTATTTAGAACTTATTAAGATTAATCAAAGTAGATTTTAAAAGGACTAACTGGAATATGGTTTTCGTTCCATAAGCCGGCAGAAGTTACATTTGCATATGCATACTGTAAGCCAATTGATTCTTCTTCTAATCGAATCTTGATATCATTTGTACCTAAATCAATCACTGCAGGTTTTAAAACATCCCCTGGCATGATCCATTTTAAATCAATATCATTTGTTGTTTCAAGTTGTTCACAATTTGAAAAGTTAAGACGCATTTGTTTTACATCAGCTGAAATTTCAGATAATTGTGGACTTGTTTGCATTTCATCGAATTTACCAAAATTAGAATATAATTCGATTACACGATAACCTAATTGTCTTTTACTACTTGGATGAATCTCGTTAGCTGAATCTTCATCCATAGCTGTAACTAAGTAAACCCGATTTTCTGTTGCTGCAAACTTTTGTTGTGCATCGCGAATTTCAGCCCATGAATTAGCTATCTTATGATTATATTGTGGTAACTGAATAATATAAGTTGGTAATTTATTTTGTTTAAGCGTTTTGCGCCATTCACGGATTAATTTTTTCAAAAGTAACCCATAATGTTTTGTATCTATTCCTGCATCTCGTTCACCTTGATACCAAGTTAACAATTTAAATCGGTAAGGACCCACTTGTGATAACATCGTATCGTATAAATTATCGGATTCTTCTAAACTTGGAATTTTAGTATCAACATAAGCTGCTTTTAAAGTCTCGTTATTTATTAGTGTACTTTCTGATACCCAACTTGCAGCTGAAGTCCCATTTTTAGCACATAATACAAGGCCAATTGGTGTGTATTCATCATATTGACGAACCTTCTTAGCCATATAATAGCCTAATGCTGTAACGTTACCAATATTTTCTTCATCAACAATTTGCCATGGATTTTCTTCTGTTGATTGCTTTTCAGGTATATTGATAAAACGTAAATTCATCATTGGCATTGTTTTATTATGATCAAATTCATCATCTTTAGCCATTTTGAAGTTAGCATTTGATTGTCCAGCAATCAAGAATACATCTCCAAATTGTACGTCGCGTAAAATTATTTTATCTGTTCCTGATTTAACTAGAACGGTCACAATTGTAGGTGCTAAAAATGAGATACTTTCAATTAAAAAGTATCCTGTATCATCAGCAATTCCTGTTTCAATTGTATCTTCGCTACCGCCCATTGAAATCGTTACAGTTACTTCTTGATTGGGTTCTGCATAACCAAAAAAACGTGTTGTCTGATCTTGTTGCATAACCATATGATTAGTAAATAGTGGTGCTAATCGCAATGTTGTTGCCACTGTTAAACCCTTCTTTCTAGTCGCTGTCCATTAAGTATCCTTTACAATTATAACATAAGATAAGCCTCTATCGACTTTTTATCAAATGGATTAGTCAGCTACTTTGACTATTATTTAGTTGTTTGTCCTAGCTATTTTGAATAATAGTTGCTAGAATAAAGACAGTCAAAACAGTGTAAAATCGCCGGGTTTTACAAAAATAATAGTTATCACATCCAAGAGGCCATTTTTTAATGAAGGATGTTGGTACCTATTTTTTATTGTCCATTATTATAAGATTATAAAAAATAGGTACCGATAAGGAGCTCAAAATGAATAATCAAACGGTTTCTATCCGTCGTGAACTTTCAGGTTACGTCACACGGAACGTTTTAAGTACTTTAGGTTTATCTGTGTATCTTCTGGCAGATACATATTTCATTGCTAATGCGGTTGGAACAACTGGTTTAGCGGCTTTAAATATTGTATTACCCCTCTTTAATTTATTAAATGGCGTCGGGTTGTTACTCGGAATTGGTGGTGCAACTTTATTTTCTATTTTAAAGATTAAGGATCAAAAAGCGAGTCAAAAAATTTTCACACAGGTTTTAATTGTTGGGATTATTTTCGGCCTAGCTTTCTCAGTCTTAGGCTTTTTATTCATGAAACCTTTACTCTATTTTTTAGGTGCAAACGCAGGAACTTACAAATTAGCTGCTGAATACCTAACTTATATTTTGCTAGCTGCACCATTCTTTGCTTGTAATTATCTCGTTTTAAGTTTCATTCGAAACGATAATAATCCACATTTATCGATGGTTGCCATGTTAGTATCTAGTTTATTCAATATCATTTTTGATTATATTTTTATGTACCCATTACATCTTGGTATGGGTGGTGCTGCAATGGCAACTGCTGTTTCTCCAATTGTTGCTTTAGCTATATTAACCTTCCATCGTAAAAAGGAAGGACGTCTTTTAACGCTCCAACGAACGTCTATTCACTTTAAGACAATAAAAAAAGTTGTTCAATTCGGGTTCCCTGTCTTTCTAACTGAAATGAGTACAGGTGTCAGCATTTTTGCTTTCAACCTTGTCATTTTAAGTTTAGCGGGAAATACAGCTGTCGCAGCCTATGGAATTATCGCAAACATCGTCTTAGTCGCTTTATCACTTTTTAATGGTGTTGCCCAAGGAATTCAGCCTTTACTCAGTCGAGAATTTGGAATTCGGAATTGGCCAGAAGTTAAGCAAATATTACGTTTTGGGTTAATTGTTAGTTTTATTATTGGCACAATTTTATACCTTACATTGACCTTTGAAAAAGATCCTATTATTGCATTATTCAATAATAGTAACAACCAAGAGTTAATCCATTATGCTGAAATAGGCATTCCAATCTACTTCTTAAGCTTATTTGGATCATCCCTTAATGTTGTGTTTAGCATGTTTTTCTCAGCGATTGGCGAACCCAAACATGCACTTATTCTAGCTATCTTGCGCGGTTATGTCTTACTACTAGGCTTATTATTTATTTTTGCCCACTTCTTCAACTTAACTGGTGTTTGGGTTGCTTTACCCGTCACAGAATTAATCATTGTCGTCATCAGTACTGTATTCCTATTCAGTTTCTTTAATAAACAAATTAAAAAACAATAAAAAGAAGGTTTCTTATTTTATGAAAGTTAAACGTTTTGAAGCAATCACAATTCCCGTAACTGATGTCCAAAGAAGTTTACGTTTTTATCATGAAGTTTTTGATATGACTATGATTGAAAATAGTGAGTTACCTACTGTTCATTTTGGCCATCAAAAAATTATTTTTGAGCCATCAACTAATGTTATTCCAATGACACTTAGTTTCGTCGTTAGTGATTCAATGACCGCTATGGAAAATCACTTGAAAAATTATTTTGTGACTATTATCTCTGGCCCGATTGAAAAGCAAGATGTTAAAAATGCACAATCGATTACAATTTCAGATCCAGATCAGCATATAATCGAATTAATTAGTTATCAGAAATAGATTTACTAAGCTAACATCTAAGCGATGTTAGCTTTTTTACTACTATTAGGTTTTTAAATCTATATGCTTAGATTCTCTAAAATACTTTTCTTTATTCCCACAGCTAAACATGGTAATCTGAAAATGAGTTATATCAGAAAGGCGGTCCTACTATGCAACCTATTATTGATTTACAAGATATTTCACTAGAACTTAGTAACCAATCAATCTTGAACCACATCTCTTTTCAAGTAAACCCTGGAGACTTTTTAACAATCACCGGTCCATCTGGAAGCGGTAAAAGTACCGTTTTGAAATTAATCGCTGGTTTAATTTCAAGAACATCTGGTGATATTAAGTTCAATGAAAAATCAATTGACAGTTATGACCCAATCGAATATCGTCGGATTGTTTCTTATTGCTTCCAAACCCCCGTTTTATTCGGCGAAACCGTTAAAGACA
This sequence comes from Dellaglioa sp. CoH-55-MRSF-6, assembly GCF_056782215.1. The sequence goes on along the minus strand of NZ_JBXAYJ010000001.1, from coordinate 253,187 downwards.
ATCTGGAGTTTCCTTATATCGTTCGTAAGCAAGACTTCGATGAATCTCGTGCCATTTCTGAATTAGAATCCGTAGGCTTACCCAGCAGTTATCTTCAGAAATCAATAAATGAACTATCTGGTGGCGAGAAGCAACGTGTTGCCTTAATTCGTAATTTAATCTTTTTACCCAAAATCTTACTGCTTGATGAAATCACAAGTGCTTTAGATTCAGAAAGTAAAAACATTATACACGCATTAATTAATCGTTTAAATGACTCAAATAAAATCACTATTATCGCTGTTACTCATGATGATAATGAAATAAAACTGGCTGATCAATTAATTAATATCGAGGCCGGAAAAATAACGGAGGTTAGACATGCATAATTTAGCCGTTAATAATCTTTCTCTCGTTTTCGCTTTTTCATTAGTACTTGTCTCACTAGGAATTGTATATAAAGAAAAATTAGGCCTAGCAAAAGATATTATTTATAGTGTCATTCGTGCAATTATCCAATTAGTCATCGTCGGATACATTTTAAAGTACGTCTTTAATATTAATAATATTATTCTAACTTTAGTTATGATGTTCATTGTTTTCTTTAACGCTGCGTATAGTGCACATAAAAAAAGCGCAGGAATTCCACATAGTTTTCGTATTTCGTTCATTGCCATTTTTTGTAGTACGTCCGTTACACTTGGCCTTTTACTACTAGCTGGAACGCTTAAATTTATTCCTTCACAAATTATTCCAATTACTGGTATGATTGCTAGTAATTCAATGGTTGCGATTGGTCTTTGTTACCGTAACCTTAACAGTAATTTCCGTGATCAACGCCAACAGATTTTAGAAAAACTAGCACTCGGTGCAGATCTCAAACAAGCAGCATACCCTATTATCCGTGAAAGTATCAAAACAGGGATGTCGCCTACTATTGATTCAGCTAAAACGGTTGGTATCGTTAGTTTACCTGGAATGATGTCTGGGTTAATCTTCGCCGGTGTTGATCCTGTCTTTGCGATTAAATACCAAATCATGGTCACTTTCATGTTACTTTCAGCAACAAGTATCTCATCAATTAGTGTTTGTTATCTTTCATATAAACAATTTTTTAATGATAAGAAGCAACTACGATAAATTAAATATCAATCAACTAAAATAGCCATATGTATAAGTTTTCCTTATACATATGGCTATTTCTTACTCTATAACTTGAAACTCACGGTCCTTCAATACATATTGCGTATCACACATTTTAGCAACATCTGGTTCATGCGTTACAATGATGACACATTTATCTTGTGATTTAGCTAAATCTTGAAGTAATTCAATAATTTCTTTCGTATTAACTTCATCCAAATTACCGGTCGGTTCATCAGCTACGACTAATCGTGCGTCACAACACATCGTTCTGACAACAGCGACTCGCTGTTGTTGCCCACCAGAAAGATGTTGAACGTTCTTCTTAGCCATATCCTCATCAATACCAACTTTTTTCAACATATCAAAGGCATATTGTTTATCACCAGCATGTGTTGCTCCGGTAATGTCCATCGCAGTCATTAAGTTTTCCAACGCTGACATATAAGTAAATAAATTATAGGATTGGAAGATAATCGAGACATCTTTATTTCGATAATGAGTTAATCCGATTTTATTGATTGCCTCACCTTCATATATAATTTCTCCAGATTTTGGTTTATCTAAACCAGCAATTAGTGAGAGAAATGTTGTTTTTCCTGAGCCACTACTACCGACAATTGCATATGATTTACTTCTTTCAAAAGTTAAATTAACCTTTTCAAATAAGGGGTTATCCTTATTTTCATACCAATACGCGACATCTTTAATTTCAATCATTTAATCACTCCTTTCTATTATTTATGAAATCAGAATTTTCTTGGGTTCAAGTCGTAAAATACCTAACGATGCTAACATAATCGAGATAAAGATAATTGCCAGACCCATACCACCTAATTCTGCCAAATCTTTGATACTTACAGTTGTGCTTAGATTCTTTAATTTCTCAGATTTAGTTGTCGCTGACTGCCCTGGTATACCACTTGGATCTGTTCCACCAAATTGTCCACCTTTAGTACCACTTGGCGCACCGCCTCCACCTTGCATATCATTTGAAGTTGTAGCTGTTGTAGATGTCGTTGTTTGTTGGCTTATCAATTGATCACCTACTGCATTACCAACGAATTTCCCACCAATTCCGGCAACAACTAATGACACGAGTAGAACCATAAACATTTCAACAAAGAATTGTGCAATAACTTTCCAACGTTTTTCACCTAATGATAGGAGGACACCAATTTCATAGCGACGTTCTCTAATCATTAAAATAACAATTAAGGCAAGAATGATAGTTCCTGCAACTGCGACTAATAGAACAATTTTTTGGGCAAAACTCTTAACATTATTCAATGGTGTCAGCATTGATTGATAAGTACTATCGTTTGTTGACATTGAAAATTTAGATGTGTTAATTAATTTCTTAGCTGCTTTTGTGAAAGTTTCTGACTTGGCTGGATCACTTAATGTATACACAACTGAATCGGCCGTATCTTTATACTTACTACCTTTTAAAGTATTCGCAAATGTGTAAGCTGTATAAATAGTATTTGATGGATCAGTAGCTCCTGGCCCACCCATACTTGTAGAACTAGTTGAACTAGCTTTATAAATACCGACAACTTCAACTTTATACTTCGTACCACCAGTTGATTTCATTGTAATTGTATTGCCCACAGAAATATGGTTAGTAGAAGCAAGTTCTGATTCAATCACAACGTTTTTAGTATTTAAATCACTCGAATTTAAACCACGACCTTTTGTAATTTTGGCACCACTAGTATTTAGTGCACTAGCCGTTGAACTTACACCGGAAATAGAAATATCACCCGTTGTTGCAGAAGTTGCCATTTTCTTGCCGCCCATCCCACCACTTTGACTTGAGGTCGATGTTGTTTTAATGGCATCAAATGAAGAAGCATTAGCTGTAGTTGAAGTGGTGATACTGTAACTCTTCACATTGCTTAATGCACCAACTTTTTTAGCTGTTGCGACTGTTACCCCAGCTAAGTTTAATGATGGTTTAGTGGTTTTTGAGCTTGAAGTTTTCATCTCGCTAAAAGCTTTATCTCGATTAGCTGATAATGTCACCGTTGCACCCGCACTCTTCTTCGCATCATTTGCCGCAGTTGTTGCTGCATTTTGAATAATTAATCCTGCTAAAACGAATAACATAATAGCTGACATAACTAATACAAGTAAAAAAGATCGTCCTTTTTTTGCTTTAAGATTTAATAAAGCACGTTTAAAAAAATTCATATTTATTACCTCCATATTCTCTTAAATTATTTGATAAGAATAAGCATAGCTAATAATTATGAATTATTTTTGAATATTATCAGAACATTTTCGTTTGTTATACAAAAAAAAGTTTTATTATGAATAATAATTCATAATAAAACCGTTTTCTTTATTTAATCTATTAGACTTTTCCAATCTCTCGACCAGATTAATCCTAAACATTTTTCACCTGTGTGAACACCGACAAGTGGTCCAATATAACCCGATTCAAATTTCATTTTAGGAAAACTAGTTCTCAAGTCTTGTCCCCATTCAGCTTGAAGTTCCGGATTATTCGCATCAATTAAATTAATTTGAACTGGATAATCAAGTGAACGTGTTGCTTCTGAGAATTGAGCTTTAATTTCAGAATAGGCATTTTTCATTTTGCGTTCTTTACCAATAGCAACGATTTTACCTTCTTTATCAAAAGTTAAAATCGGTTTAATTTTCAATATGTTTCCAACAAAACCTGAATGATTTGATAAACGACCGGTCCTCATTAAATGATTTAAATCATCAACAACAAAAAGAACCCGTGTTGTTTCTCTTAATTCGGCTAACTTTTCAAGTATTTCCATAACGTTTTTATCTTTATTAGCTAATGTGGCAGCCAATTGAACCATGTTACCCATCCCCGCGCAATCAATTTTCGAATCAAAAACATGCACATTGATGGCCGAAACAGATGATGCGAAAGCTTCAAGATTACCAACTAATCCACTAATACCTGATGATAAATGGATACAAATAACATCTGTATAGCCTTCAGCAGCAAGTGCCTTAAATTTTTCTTCCATTTCACCCATCGATACCTGGGAAGTTGTTGGTAAAACATCTTCTGTTTTTAATAATTGATAAAATTGAGTTGCCGTTAAATCGGCATTTTCATGATAGACATGATTTCCAAATAATACTGGGTTATTTACTACTTTAATATCTAATTGTTCAACAATCTCATCTGTAAGATAAGCTGAACTATCCGTTAATACAGCAATTTTCATTATTTCACATCCCTATTTTTACTATCCTATCACACATTATGCTCGAATACTTTAATTTAACTAACCATTTGGCGACCAATAACTAATCCTAACAGTGTCATCAAGCCACCAACAATATAACTAGCTAATAAATAAATCATGAATAACGATATTTTTTGGCTTTTAATTAATTTAACCAATTCAAAGTTATACGTTGAAAAGGTTGTAAAACCACCCATTGTTCCAGTACCAAGTAAGACTAACATCGGACTAGATAAATTAATTCCTGTTAAAAGACCTAAAATAAAACTACCTATCAGATTAATTAATAACGTTCCAACTGGAAATTGATCAGTTAGATATCGATTACTTAAATTTGTTATCCCATATCTTAACATAGCACCGATTGCAGCGCCAATCCCAACTAATAGTGTCATCATGAACGTTCACTCTCCATTCGCCAATCTCCAATCCGATTGCCTAATGAATAACCAAGTAATGTCATGGAAAGTCCACCTATAATCGTTACTAACACATAGATGAGTGCATAGCCCCATTGTTGCGTCTCTATTAACTTTACAGCTTCCAAACTATATGTTGAAAACGTTGTAAAAGCACCTATAAAACCTGTTTTTATCCCCAAAGTTAACCAATCTGGGACTTTTTCGGTTGTTTCAATATACTGAACTAAGAACGCCAAAATAAAGCACCCTACGACATTAATCATTAATGTCCCCAGTGGGAATCCATTTGGTTGAATAATCGTTAAACCAAGTAAGTACCGACTTATTCCACCAAAAAAAGCAAACAATGCAACAATTATATAATTCATTTTATGACCTTCTTATCAATTTTACATTTACTACTTCATTTTACCGAATTATCTAGTTAATACCAAATTAAAATGGACCACTAGAAATTATCTAGTGATCCATTTAGGCTAATCTTGGCTTAGTTTAAATTGACTCCATGGTTTCAAAAAATCGAGTAAGAATAATTCATCATCTATAATATGCCCAACAATATTTACACGACCATCATTTTTCATTTCTTTTAAAGCAATTTGTGTTTCACCTTTATATTGTCCATAACCTTCATTATCAATTAAGACGTCACCACGCTTAATTAATTTTGTATTATGTGCAGGAAATTCTTTATCTTTATACACAACCCGTGTCATTGTCGAACGTAAAAGATACGCTGAACGATCTCCGCGGTAACTATGAATATTATCAAATAATACTACTTTTTCAACCTCAGTAATATCATCTGCCGTTTCAATTTTAATCGTCGGATAATTGGCGTTGAATGCTTCTGATGCTGCTTTTAATTCATTTTCTGAAGCGTACGCGTTTGCGATAATCACATCATCAATTAAATCTGTCATCACCATATGTTTAACTTGTGTGGCAATATCTAAATGTCGATGATCCTCTAATGTACATAGTCCATCAGCAGTTGGCCAAGGTCCAAAAGTAGCTGACTTAGCATTAACAAAAGCTGCCGTATTTAAATTGTATTTTTTAAATTTCTCACTGCAAGCTACAAAAAAGTTATACTCTAATCCTGTGTATTCATGTGGATAAAAATTATGTGAACCTAATAAGTTCTCTCTTTTTGGTGAATAACTCATAATGTTATCCACATAGTTAGTCCCAGAACTCATATTTATTTCTATTTTTAAGTCATATGGATTGCGTGTCATTGCTGCTTCTTCTGCACCTGTAAATCCTAAATCTAATCGAACACCATATGCACCCATATCGTCAAAGAATTTTAAATCTTGATAACTAATATTTAGTTGTTCAAATAAATCAGGATTGATATCAACCATTACTTCCATACCAAGTTTATTTGCGTAAGCAACTGTCTTTTTAAATTCTGATAATACCTTATCTTTACCATCTGTCACTTGGAGTAAACTCGTAAAGACTCTTTTATACCCGTATTTACATGCCAAATCTAAATATGCTGTATCATCATTATAATTTGATCGTTCTGGATAAATTGAAATACCTAATTTTCCCATTATTATTCCTCCTAAATATTATTAAGGTCTATACCAATATTATAAAGGACATATAATGTAATTGAAAGCGCATTCCAAAAAAACTTTTGATTATTTTTAAATTTTTTCTTAATGTTAAGGTTATTTTAAGGTTCATGTTGTATATTGAACTTATCCCAAAACAACATAAATAACTAACCTTTATACTTTTTCATTTCTCCTCCAAAGTAATGAGAGAGAGAGCTAATTTATTAGCTCTACAACTTACTCCCTAGAGACTGCCTTCCCAGCAGTCTCTTTTTTGTTTCTAAATATTAAGAATCGTGCTAATATTTTAATCACGAAGGAGGTCTTAAGGATGCAAACCATTTATACGCTAATAACATTGATTTTTCTTAGTGTTATACCACTTCTTGTAGCTGCTTTTTTACTAACAGCTGTGAACAGTAATACAAAAAAACAATTATCATTAAATCAACAATTATACTTGGGTTCATTGGGTATTATTATCCATGAAGCAAGTCATGCTATAATGGCTTTTTTATTTGGATTTCACGCCATTGAAGTTAAATTAATTAAACGTCCACATCCCGAAATTGGTGATAACTCACTTGGATTCGTTCGTTATAGCTCACCTAAAAATATGCGTGGTAAAATTGGACAAGCAATGGCCGGTATTGCGCCCATCATTGGCTGTTCAATCGTAATTATTGGCCTTTTTATTCTACTGCTACCTCACTCTTTTAATCTACTATCAACAATGCTAGTTAACCAAGCATTTAATACTCAATCGTTATTTAACCTATTCACCTCGTTATTTCAATCTTGGTCATTAAGACTTATCCTGTGGTTGTTAATCACAACATCTATTACAATTGGTGGTTTTGATTTAAGCTCAGCAGATAGAAAAGGATTTGGTCTTGGATTCAGTTTATTAGCACTTTTAATCATTATCTTTTATTATTTCTTAACTCTATTTAATCACCAGACTTTAATGATGACTCTACTATCAAAATTTGCCTTATCTATTGGTCTAATTACTATTTTGATGCTGTTTTTATTACTTATTACAAATTGGCTGGTTAAAATCATCAAAAATAAATAAGACTATCTCATATTGAAATGGTCTTATTTATTAGTTGTATCGACTTATTTATTTCCACCACAATTTAACTAATGCTTGTGTACCGTCATTACCTAATCCATCTTCATCAACTAATTTTTCATATAGTACTTTAGCTTCTTTTGTTGCGGGTAGATTAATATTCATTTTTTCTGCTTCGTCTAATGCAATACGCAAATCTTTAAGAAAATGTTTTGCAAAGAATCCTGGTGTATAGTCATCACTTAAAACTCGGGGCGCATAATTGTCTAAACTCCAATTTGCTGCACTTCCCCCGCCAACTGTTTTAATGACACTTTCCAAGTCTAAGTTTGCTGCCTTAGCGTAAACTAACAGCTCAGTCATTCCGGTCATTGTTCCAGCAATCATAATTTGATTAGCCATTTTTACATGTTGGCCTGATCCATAACCACCAAACAAGGCAATTGTTGTTCCCATCTTTTCAAAAATAGGTTTCACTTGTTCATATACATCACTGTGTCCACCAACCATAATTGTTAGCTTCGCATTCTTTGCACCAATATCACCACCAGAAACAGGTGCATCTAACGCAAACAACTCATGAGTTTCCGCGTAATCACCAATTTTTTTCGCTAGTGTTGGTGTACTTGTTGTCATATCAACTACAATTGCGCCTTTTTTAGCACCAGCAAAAATACCATTTTCTTCAAAATATATTGCTTCTACATCTGCAGGAAAACCAACCATCGAGAAGATAATATCACTTTTAGCCGCAACCAATTGTGGCGAATCAGCCCATATTGCCCCTTGGCTAACTAAGTCATCTGTCTTTGATTTGGTTCGATTAAACACGGTTACTTCATAGTTCGCTTTCAATAAATAACTAACAATTGCTGAGCCCATAACGCCCGTTCCAATAAACCCAATTTTTTTCATAATAATCTCCTTTTATAATTTTCTTTAGTATGCACCTTTAAGGTTACGACTGCCATTAATAATAGTTAAGCCTAAAATAAAATCCCACTACAAAATTTGTAGTGGGATTTTATTTATACTGCTTTATTTTGAGCAACTTTTTCACTTAAATACTTTGAAAATTTACTCTTATCATGATAACCAACAACTTTTTCAATTGCTTTGCCATCTTTAAATAATAGAAAACTCGGAATACTCATGACATCATATTCCAATGCTGTTTCTTTATTTTCATCAATATTCAACTTTACAAATTGCATATCATCTTTGAATTCTTGTTCTAATTCATCAATAACAGGTTCCATCATACGACATGGACCACACCAAGGAGCCCATAAATCAACAATTGTTAATCCGGAATCTGTATGTTCCGCGAGCGTTTTATCTGTTACTTTTGTGACCATTTTATCGCCTTCGTTTCGTTATTTTTTATTCTGAATATTATACATATGAATTAAAGTCGTTAATATAATAGCCCCAAAAACAATTCCAGCAAAAAGTACTGCTGAAACTTCGATACCAATTTGAGGGATAGAAAGGAATAACTTCACCGCAATTAATGCGATTAGCAAGTAAGCCATTGATTCTAACTCCGGAACAACCTTCATCAACTTCATAATCAATGTCGCAATCCCACGCATGGCTAAAATTCCAAACATCCCACCGATTAAAACAATGACTGGATTTGTCGAAATTGCTAACGATGCTAAGACAGAATCAATTGAAAAAACAATATCCATCATCTCAATTGAAATAACAACTGACCAAAACAATGAGAATGGACCTTTTCGTCCATTACTTTTTTTCTCTGATTTAGGTTTTGGCGTTTTAATTTTTGAAAAGAAATAATGGGCTGATAGGTAAATAAGATACCCAGCGCCAATTACTTTAATTTCCCAGAAATCAATTAAAAATGTTCCAATTCCAATAATGATGAACCGGAAAATATATGCACCCCATAATCCGTAAAATAATGCTTTTTCTTGTTCTTTTTTACTTGGTAATTTTTGTGTTTGTGCAGCTAATACAATTGCGTTATCCACTGATAATAAGCATTCGATTACTGCTAATGATAGGATAATTATCCAATCACTACTTGATTCGACAACTGTTTTCCAATTGTTTAGATCAAAAAATGGTCCATATAAGTTTGCTAACATTTAATTCTCATACTTTCTTTCAATAATTTTTATAAATAACTGTAAATGATTATTATACAGCAATTACCAGATTATGCCATAACATATGAACAACAGTAACTGCCAGCTACATTTCTCGAATAGCAATCAATAATGACAGTTATGACACTTTATCTCGATTCATTAAAACAACATGTTGGTCTTGCTCATTTAACCGATCAACATGTTTTTCGCCCCAAACACACAATTTATTTAATATAGTACTCAAAGACTCACCATATTCAGTCAATTGATAATCTACTTTTGGTGGTACCTGTTCATAGATATGTCTAGAGATAATCCCATCGGCTTCCAATTCACGTAATTGTTGCGTTAACATTTTTTGGGTTATTTTCGGAATTGCACGTTTCAGCTCACTAGTTCTTCTTTTTCCACCACGTAAATGGCATAAAATAATTGTTTTCCATTTTCCGCCAATGACTTCTAAAGTCGCTTCAACACCAATATTATATGTTTTATCTTCCATTCTTCCTCCTATAGGCACTAAAAAGTTCCTATAGCACTTTTTAGTACGTTATTGTCTTATTGTTGCGTACACGTATAATCATAAATTGTAGCATTATTCCAACAAAAATCAAGGAGGCTTTACAAACTTATGGAAAAACCAAAAATATCACCATCCCTAACACTCTTAGCATTGGCTATTAGTGCTTTCGCAATCGGATCAACAGAATTTATTAGCGTTGGGCTCATCCCCTTATTAGTCAAAGATTTTGGTATTTCATTAAGTCAGGCAGGACTTAGCGTTTCATTATATGCATTCGGTGTCACAATAGGTGCACCCGTTCTAACTATTTTAACTGGCCAATTTGATCGAAAAAAATTACTCTTAAGTATCATGGCGTTATTTATCGTTGGTAATTTAGTTGCAGCATTTGCACCAACTTTTTCAATTTTATTAATTGGTCGAATTATTTCTGCATTGTCTCACGGTATATTCATGACAATCGCTTCCGTTATTGCGGCTGATGTTGTTGAACCTTCAAAACGTGCTAGTGCTATTTCAGTCATGTTTACTGGTTTAACCGTTGCAACTGTAACCGGTGTTCCTTTAGGTACATTTATTGGTCAACATACTAGTTGGCATGGATCATTTATTTTTATTAGTATCATTGGACTAATTGGTTTAATCGCCAACTTTTTCCTCGTACCAAATGGTTTACCAATTCCTGGAAAATCTGATGCGCATGGTTTTATCCGTGTCCTTAAGAACAAATATCTATTGATTACGTTATCATTAACCGCCTTAGGTTACGGTGGGACATTCGTTGTTTATACGTATATTACGCCACTCTTAGAAACTTCAATGGGTTACAGTGAAAGTGCTGTTGTTATCATTTTAATCGTCTACGGATTGATGGTTGCCCTTGGAAATACGATTGGCGGCCGTTTAGCAAACCATAATCCGCTCCAAGCATTATTAAAAATGTTTATCGGACTTGCAGTCGTCTTATTTATCCTTTTCTTTACTGCTAAAATGTCAATTCTAGGTTTATTAACCGTTATGGCCTTAGGACTATTCGCCTTTATGAATGTTCCAGGATTACAACTATACGTTGTTCAATTAGCTGAAAAATATACCCCTAAAGATATTACTTTAGCATCGTCGCTAAATATTTCTGCTTTCAATATTGGCATTACGTTAGGCTCTTTAATTGGTGGACAAGTTGTTTCTAATCTCGGATTAGGTATGACGCCACTTTTTGGGACAGTCATGGTTTTAATCGCCATCTTCATGACAATGTACTTAATTACACTCAATAAGAATGAGAAATAACAAAAAAACGGGTCACAACGAATATAAAATTCATTGTGACCCGTTTTTATTAGGCTCTCTTTGCACGTAACCCGATTCCCGTCCAACCACTAATGATTGAAAAGACAGGCGATAGTAAGCTAAAGAACGCAAATGGTAAGTAGTCTAGCGTTGGAACTCCCAACGTGCTTGCTGCAAACGCACCAGCTACACCCCAAGGGATTAAGTAATTAATCACTGTTCCGCCATCTTCAAGTGCACGACTTAAGGCTAAATTATCTAATTTTGATTTATCAAAAGCGGGTTTAAACGCTTTTCCAGGTAAAATAACTGATAAGTATTGTTCTCCAACAAATAAATTAACTCCAATTCCAGCAAAAATAGTTGCCGTAATTAATTTACCAGATGAATTTAAACGTTTAACTAAAGGTTCCATAACGACTTCAATAATATTGAAGTTCATTAGTAAGCCGCCTAACGTTAAAGTTAAAATTATTAATGACACGGTTCCCATCATACTTGAAACGCCACCTCGTGTTAACAGCATATCCACATTTGCATCTCCAGTTTTAGAAACAAATCCTGACTGAATCAACGCCGCAACATCTTGTAAACTCGTAAATGGTTTTTGAATAAATAACATAACTAACGATACACCAATATTGATAAATAACGTTGGAATAGCTGGAATTTTTAACCAGGCACAGACAAACATTAAGATAATTGGTAATGCCGCCCAAGCTGTGATTGAAAAGTGACTAGATAAAATTGAAATCGTATGATTGATTTTATCCATATTTGCTGCCATACTACCACTTCCCAAAATGAAATATAAAATTAAAGATCCTACAAAAGCAGGAATTGTTGTCCACATCATATTTTTAATATGTTTAAATAAATCAGATTCTCCAATGGCAGCTGCTAAGTTCGTTGAATCTGATAAGGGAGACATTTTATCCCCAAAGATAGCACCTGAAATAATTGCTCCTGCCACTAGTGCAGGATTAACCCCCATCGTCATCCCCATACCGAATAGTGCGATACCCACAGTTGAAATTAAAGTGAAGGCACTCCCAATTGATAATCCGATAATAGCACAGACAATAAAAACGGAAGGCACAAAGAATTGAACACTAATCAGATTAAATCCCCAAATCATTAAGGTTGGAATAATTCCTGCCGCAATCCAAGTCGCAATCAATGAGCCAATCAAAATAAAAATAAAGATGGGAATTAACCCTGTACTCATTCCATCCTTGATACCCGCGTGAATCTCATCCCATGAAAAATGACGAATTCTAGCCCATAAAATTAACAACCCAATCACTAACATAACTGGTGTTTGAGGTGATAACCCAAACTTAATTACACCAAATCCCATAATAATCAACATTACTACTAAAACACTTGCTGCTTCTGTAAACGATAATTTATTTTTCATTAGTAAACACTCCTATTTTTTAGTCGATTCTAGTATTTATCATGAAAAGTTTGATATCGAAACTGACCCCAATTTATATTTTTCATTTTTAACACTCCTTTTCTGGACAAAAAAAGTCCCTGATACAATATTAAATATTGTATCAGGGACGACTCTAGCCGTGGTACCACCCAGTTTAATTGAGAACCCAAATTCTCACTCACTAGATGATAACGGTTCTAGATATTTATCCGATGTTTAAAATAACGTTAACGTATTTGGTTAATTTATCCTGATTGGTTCGCATCAACCACCAACTTTCTGACTCCCAGATAAATGACTACTTATGTGTTAACTTTTATTTATTAAGTTGAATGAATCTTAACATGCCTAAATATCCTTGTCAATAATGTACATCTTATAGTATTTCCTTTAGAACACGATCAACTGAGAAATAAAAGGCTTCTTCCCCAGCCACATCTTTAAAGCCAGATCGTTCAAACATTCTCATTACATTTGGTTGAACTGAAGAAAAAATCACTTCATGATTTTTAGTCTGAGCATCACTATAGAAATCCTGAATAACAGCCATTGCTGTATTATCAATTGATGGTACGCCTCGCAATGAAAAGATAACTAAATCTCGTTCATGAAGTGGCTGTAGTGCCTTATCTAATCGATCCGCAGACATGAAAAATAGTGGTCCAGTGATGTAGACAACTGCCCAATCATCTTTTAATCTATCTTGTGTTGTTTCGACTTTGCTTAAATCAACATCTTCAACAACAACATCTAAAATAGAACTCTTAGCCACAAAAATAACGATCCCGACTAAAACACCGGCCATAATCGCCGTACTCAAATCAAAAATAACGGTACTTATTAATGTTAAGAAAAATAGAATTAAAGCACTTTTAAATTTATTTTTAAAGAGATACTTGATAGCTGACCATTCGTTCATCCGCCATGAAGTCACAACTAACACGCCAGCTAATGCCGATAAAGGAATCTGTGACATGATTGGTGCCAATAAAAGCATTGAAACTAATAACGCAAGTGCATGGAAAACGCCTGTCAATCGCGTCTGTGCACCTGATTTAATTGCTACACTCGTTCTAGCAATCGCAGCCGTTGCTGGAATACCACCAAAAAATGGTAAAATCATATTTCCAATACCTTGAGCGATTAATTCTTGATTACTATCTAAGGTTTTACCTGTCATGCGACCAGCAGATGCCCCGCATAATAAACTTTCAATCATTCCCAGTAAAGCAATACTTGCGCCAGGAATAATTAGATTTTTAACTGTTTGAAGATTTAATGCACCTAAATGTAATCTATCATCACTGATAACACTTGTTGGAATCTCGCCAACTGTTGCGACATCTAATTTAAATATCATTGTAATTGCCGTAGTAACAATAATTGCAATCAACGATGCAGGAATAACTTTATTCCATTTTTTTGGAAAAATAAAAAGTGCAATAACAACTAAAATTGCCATCAAAGTCGTTGCCAACTTAGGTTGAAAACCTAAGCTAGGATAACTACCAATTTTTTCAATTAAACTACTTCCGTTTGAATGCGTACCAAAAAAATTATCTAATTGCCCGAAAGCAATAATAATTGAAATTCCTGATGTAAATCCTGTAATAACAGGGGCAGGAATAAAAGTCGTTAAAACGCCTAATTTAAATATACCGGCTAACAATAAAATCACTCCGGCAATCAATGTAGCAATAAAAACCCCTTTTAATCCATATTGTGCAATAACACCCATTAATACTGCGGCCATCGCTCCAGTTGGTCCTGATATTTGATAATATGCCCCAGATAAGGTACTTATCAAAATCCCAGCAACAATGGCTGTGATTAACCCAGCAGCAGCTGTTGCCCCACTTGAGACACCAAATGCCAAGGCTAACGGAATAGCAACTGCAGCTACCGTTAAACCTGCCATAAAATCTTTAGCTAATTTTGTTGCATTATAACCTTTAAACTCGTTTTTTAATATTGAAATATAATTTGATATCATCATCATGCTCCTATTTATGTTATACATAAAAGCATAACATAAACCTTATATATAAATAAACAAGTAAACGTTTTCCAAATAAAAATGGTTAAATCTTTATAAGATTCAACCATTTTGTATAACTTTTTTCTATTAACGAACAACCATAACTGAAACGGGAGAATACTTAGCCACGTATGATGCTTGGCTACCTAAGTACTTACCAATCCCTTTAGTTATAGCTGATCCAACAACGACTAAATCAGGTTTAACGTCAGGAATAACATCTTTGACAATCGTTTCACCAGGTTCACCCTCAGCAAGAACAATGTGTACTTCCTTAACACCAGCATCTAATGCGCTTTGTTTATACTCTTGAAGTTGTTTTTCAACCTTCAAACGTTTTTCAGCTAATGTATCTTTTGTTAATACCTGAAAAACATTCAAATCATCCGACTCCAGAACAGTTACAATATGCAGCAGAGAATCATCATCTAAAGCATGACTAACCGCTTCTAAGAATGCTAATTGGGCATCTGCCGAATTATCGACGCCGACAAGAATGTTCTTATGCTTTGGTAACTCAAAACTTTTTTTCATATGAATTTCCTCCTTATTTTATAAAACTTCTTGGAAAAATTGAATGACTAAATTGAAGACTAATTGAACATTTAAAATAGTTAACCCGATTGCGGCTGCCCAACCAATAATTGATACCCAAAGTGGATTAACGAATCGTTCACCCATATATTTTTTAGAAGATGTAAACCAGATTAATGGAATCATCGTAAATGGTAAGGCTACTGATAAGAACACTTGTGAATAAACAAGTAAATTATCTAATACGCCTTCTGTCCCACCCCAAATGATTGCGGCAATCATAACGGGGATAACTGCTATGATACGTGTAACCAATCGACGGGCCCATAATGGCATTTTTAAATGTATGAAACCTTCCATTATAATTTGACCAGTCAAGGTTCCGGTAATCGTTGCATTTTGCCCAGAAGCCAGTAAAGCTACGGCAAATAAAGTTGAAAGTACAGGTGATGCAATCCCTTTGGCAATTGTATTATCACTTAATGCACGGTATAAATCACCGAATGCTTGTAATTGATCTGCATGTCCAAAGAATAAAGCAGCCCCCAAAAGTAAAAGTAAACTGTTAACAATTGTTGCGCCAAATAATTGGATATTTGAATCCCAAGTTGTAAAGCGCACAACTTTTGCAACTTCTTCTTCATCAGTTGAATCGTACTGACGTGTTTGTGCAATTGAAGAGTGAAGGTACAAGTTATGAGGCATTACTGTTGCACCAATAATACCTAAAGCTAATGTTAATTGATCATGGTTCATAACGATTGATGCTCTTGGTAAAATACCACCCATGATACCTGCTAAACTTGGTTTTGATAAGGCAACTAAGTAAAGGAAAATAATTAAAATTGATGCAATCAATGTTGCAACAATCGCTTCAATTGTTCTAAATCCTAATTTTGTTAATAATAATAGTAAGAAAACATCTAATATAGTTATCATAACGCCGACTGTTAATGGAATTCCAAAAAGTAATTGTAAAGCAATCGCTCCACCAATTACTTCGGCTATATCTGTTGCCATAATTGCTAATTCTGTCATGATCCATAATAAAAATCCAACCGGTTTATTAGTATGATCACGAATTGCTTGTGCTAAATCCATTCTTGTTACGACACCTAACTTAGCAGCCATATATTGCATTAACATAGCGATAAGTCCGGAGAAAATAACGACTGATAATAGTAAGTAACGGTATTGTGCACCACCGACAATTGATGTAATCCAGTTACCTGGATCCATGTAACCAACAGCGACTAATGCACCTGGTCCACTAAAAGCCCATAAAGTTCGTAAAAATCCGGCACTTTTTGGAACTTCTACTGATCCATTTACTTCTTCCAAACTAGCACTATTTGTTGTGGTAGTCATTTTTGGTTCTTGTACTTCTTTCGACATTTTTTACCACTCCTTTAAATTCTTTTCTTCTCAATTCCTTATTATACTCAAACTTTATACATTGTAAACAAAAAGTTTAGGCTAACCTTAAATCATTTTACCAGTTATTAAATATTGCTATATTTCCAAAAAAAGACTGCTGATATCTATTTGATATCAACAGTCTTTAGCTATTTAATAAAAATTTCTTTTGTTATCATAATACCTACTTCACAAAAATATAATGAGCGGCTTTATAACTAATATTTCTAACCTCACCAGTATTTTCTAATTTGATTTCAACTGGACCTTCAAAAGGCGCATGAGAAACAACTGTTAATTTATCACCAATGTGTAATTCTAAATCATCTAAATAAGTTAACAAATCATGATTATCAATGAATCGTTCAATCACAACTTTAGTGTTATCTTCTACTGCTTCTAAAACGAGATGGCTATCTTCCTCATAGTTACCTTCTTTGTCAGGTATCACACCGCCATGAGGACAGTGTGTTGGATGACCCAAGAATTCACTCAAATGATCAAGCAAGTACTCACTTGTCACATGTTCAAGTAACTCTGATTCACCGTCAACATCTTGTAGTTTATAATTTAATTTATAAACTAAGAAGCATTCCCATAAACGATGCTTACGAACTAAATCTTCTGCCAATAATATCCCAGGTTTCGTTAACGAAATCCCTGCGTATGGCGTATGTTCTACTAACTCTTCTTTAACTAGTTTATTGACCATTTCTGTAACTGATCCGGCCGCAATGTTCAGACTAAGCGCAATCTGTTTATTCGATATTTTCTTTTGCGTACCGCCTAATTCAAAAATAATTTTTAAATAATCTTCCTTCATAGGTGTCATATTCGATCTTTCATTTTTTGTCATTAGTTAATCAATTCACTTCCATTTTCTTAATAATAGATTTATTATATCAGAATAACGATTGAATTGTAACTTATTTTTTAGGAATACCTAACCTTTCATTTTAAAATACCTAAATGTAAGCTAAAAATCATAATTCACTGCATTAAAATAGGATTCAAGCATTTGTTTTAAGAAATGTCTTGAATCCTATCTTTTTGTAGAAGGAAAGCCGAAACCCGTGTTACCGAGAGTCGATTTTACTTGATTATTAATATATTTCGCCTCTATATCTTTATACTTATTTAGTTCTGTGAAGTCGCTTTTATATGTTTTGAATCATATATTATCGAACGACGCCCTTTGAGCGATTTGTTATCCATTCGATTTCAAACGTTTCTCCAAGACCAAATACCTCTAAATCCAATTATTCGTTCTACTACAACTTAAATCATCAAAATTCGATATCTTGATTTGCTTTTTAATGCTCAAGACCGGCACCGTTTTAATACGCCTTACTTGACATCTCTCAACGTCATTAACTTGCCGTACATTGGAAACTTAAACCATCATCTTAATTGATGTGTCCTGATTTGCTTTTAAGCGCTCAAGACTAGCACCGTTTTAAAACCTTGTTCGACGTCTCACGACGTTCACACTACCAAAATTCTAAATTCATCGGAGTAAACATCATCTAACTTGATGTGTCTTGATTTGCTTTTTAATGCTCAAGACCGGCACCGTTTTAATACGCCTTGCTTGACATCTCTCAACGTCATTAACTTGTGTTACATTTTTCAACTATCTTCAGTACTAAACATTGTCCAACTAACTTCGTTTTTAAAAACCATTAAGTGAGTTTAAAAAAGTGACTTCAGTTTTATTTTGTTCAGGGATTTCGATAGCCTTCCTTGCTACAAATTAAGTATAACACAAATGTAAACGGTTGCAACCTTTTTATGATTTTATTTTATAATTCTTTTTATTAAACATCTCTGAGTTCAAAACGTGTCCCTTTTTCATCTATTACCGCAAATAAACGCTGCTTTTTGGAGTCATCAAAATAGCCCATATCAAAAACTGTTTTATTTCCTTGTTTACCAACATCTGAAACACGATCAATCAAAAAGTGTTTAAATTGTCTAAAAATATCCATTTTTCCGTTAACGTGTTCAATCGCCGCAACCAATGTGTATCCTTCATCTAACTCTTCTTTTATAAGACTGACTTTTATGACCATATCTAAACGATATTCTCGCGACTTTGCCTTCTCATCTGAAATACTTTCAATATAGCCTTTTTGTTCCCAATATCTTAACTGTCGTGTTGAAACACCTGTCATTTTACTGATTTCACTAATACCGACAATTAACTTATCTTGCTTCATAAGATTGGCTAATGGATTATTATTCACTGTAAGTACCTTCTATCTCTAGTTTTCTAAATACTTTTGAAATTTTTTATCGATTTCTGGCAGACTTTTCTGTAATGATTTTGACTGGTTTTGTGTCCCCTCAGCCATTAACTTCAAGTAAGTAAATAAAATTTGACTAGCGTCTTTATGATATTTACTACCAAGTTCACTCGCAAATGTATATCGTTCATCCGTTAGTAATTTTGAAAATAAAGTTTCTTTTGCCATCTAGGCTCCTTCGATTGTTTTTATCATTGTGTGATGTGGAATTCCTGCGTCCATAAAGCCTTCACCTTCAACCTCATATCCTAGTTTCAAATAAAAATTTTGGGCTTGATCTTGTGCACCTAAGGTTAAGTATTTAATTCCGTAGACTGTTGAAAATCCTTCAATAAACGTTAGGATATCTGTTGCTAAATGTTGTCCACGAGCCGCTTTCAATGTTGCAACTCGCTGGACATGCCACGTTTCAGAGTCTTCGCTAAGTACACGTGCTGTCACAACAGGTTCTTCATCTTTATAACCCACAAAATGAATAGCTTCTGATTCGTTTTCAATTTCCAATTCCATTGGCACATTCTGTTCTCCAACAAAAACCGTTTTTCTAATTGATAATGCATCCTTATATATTTGACTACTTATATCTCTAGTTGATTTCACTATGAACATTTGCTCATCCTCAGCTTTCTTAGTTATCTTCGCATATAGCTTACCATAACTTGCTTTAAATTTGAACGTCAAGACCCGGTAGCTTATAATGAAAGCAAATAACTTACTATGCAAAGGAAACCACTAATGAAAAAATACGGTATATTAATAACCATCTTATTGATTTTAGGATTAGGTATTGGCTTTTTACTATTGCATAACAGTATACCTAAATCGGTAGAAACAGAGAAAAGTATTTCACAAACACCAACCTTATACATTCATGGATACGGCGGTACAGCTAACTCAACTAACGACATGATTGCCTCAGCAGAAAAATCTGGTAAGGCAAAAAAAGTTCTAACAGCAACCGTCTCTTCAACTGGTGATGTCACTTATACGGGTAGATGGAAATATACTGAAAAAAATCCAATTGTTCAAGTTATATTTGCGCGTAGTGATGCTCAAATTCCTGAAGAGGGCAGATGGATTGGTAAGATAACTGATTATTTAAAAGCATCATACGATATTAAAAAAATCAATCTTGTTACACATTCAATGGGTGGCTCATCTGCAATGTACTGGGCTGAATCTGTCAGAAAAAAATCTTCTCCTATCCTAAATAAATTTGTTCCAATTGCTGGTCCAATTAATGGGGTCCTCGGAATGGACGAAAAAGCCAATAAAAATTACTTCTTGAAAAATGACGAACCTGCTATTAAAACAGCAAACTACCAAAGTTACTATAGCAAACGAAAAAATTTCCCATCAACCGCAAAAGTCTTTGTTATTTATGGCGATGTGAATGATGGCTCAAATTCTGATACATCTGTCAGCATTGCTTCTGCCCGTTCAATGAACTATCTATTAAAAGGCCAAGTAAAATCGTATGACGAGCTTAAAATTACTGGTGAAGATGCACAACATAGTAAACTTCATAGAAATTTACAGGTTGATAAAGCTGTTATCCAATTCCTTTGGGGTAAATAGAACTATACGAAATATTAATTTTGTGCTATGATTAAGTTATGCGATGAGTCGAGTAAAATCAGACAACTTCGGTTGTTCCGCTGCGGCGGCTAGTGATTAGTTCGAAAATGGGGCATTTTTTACCTACCGCATTGTAGGTATGTCTGATTGTCACTGTTTTGTGGAATTCATACAATCTATTTACTTCGGTAAGTACCATAACAGGAAAGCATCAACTTCGGTTGGTGCTTTTTTTGTGCAGATAAATAGCCTTAGAAAATTACTTTCCAAGGCTATTATCACTATTTTTGAATTCTTATTGCTTCAACATCAAACACTTTATCAATCCAAGATTCATAAAATGGTGCTTCATGACTGACCAATAAAACATTTCCAGGAAAACGTCGGACTGCCTTTTGTAGCGCGTCTTTTGTATCATCATCCAAGTGATTAGTTGGTTCATCCAAAATTAAAAAGTTACTTGGTTTCAATTCAACTAAACTCAACTTAACTTTCATTTGTTCCCCACCACTCAAAATATTAATAGGTTTCATTGTATTCGCAGCATTAATCCCTGATTTAGCCAATCGGCGACGAATCGTTTTAGGTTCCAATTCAGGGTATTCATCTTGAATAATTTGAAGAGGTGTCATTTCTTTATTATCCCAAATTAAATCTTGATCAAAATAATTAACAACAACAGAATCAGAAAATTCAGCAGTTCCACCAAACGTTGGAATTAACTTCAAAATTGACTTAATCATTGTTGATTTACCAATTCCGTTAAATCCCTTTAAGACAACTTTTTCTTGATGTGATAATGAAAAAGTTACTGGTGATAGTAATGGCGTTTTATAACCAACTGATAAATTTTTAACGGCAAGCGTTGATGCGGATCCAGTATCTAGATAAGGAAAATCAAATTTACCTTTTACAGTATCACTTGGCGGTGTCACACGCTCAATTTTATCTAATCTTTTTTGTCTAGACTTAGCCATTGTGGCACGCGTTCCAGCTTTATTCTTTCGAATATAAGCCTCATCTTTTTCAATTTGAAGGCGTTGTTTCTGGAAAGCTTTTAGTTGCGCTTCTTTTTTAGCTTCTTTTTGCTTAATAGCTGATTTAAAATTCCCACGATATTTTGTGATTTTACCGAATGCAACATCAATAATTGTATTCGTGACATTTTGTAAAAATTCAAAATCATGAGAAATAACCATGAAACAGCCTTCAAATTGATTTAAATACTCAGTTAACCAATCAATATGTTCCGTATCTAAATAATTAGTTGGTTCATCTAATAAAATAACTTCAGGATTTTCCAATAATAATTTAGCTAAGATAATCTTAGATCTCTGACCACCACTTAATTCACTAACTTGATGGTCTTTTTCAATTGCATCTAATCCTAAACCAGTTCGAACACGGTCAATTTCTGTATCGATATCATAAAAATTTTTTGCCTCAAGTTCTTCTTGATATCTACCCGCTTTTTCCAACAACTTCTCGTCCATATTTTCAGCATAATCCGTATAGGCCTGCGTTTGTTTTTCACTAATATCATATAAACGTTGAAATGCTGTCTTCAAAAACTCAATAACCGTAATGCCTTCCGCAACTTCAGCATATTGATCTAAATAGCCAATTGTCGCACTTTTTTTCCATTTGATTTCGCCTTCATCAGGTAATTCTTGTCCAGTAATAATTTTGATTAATGTACTTTTACCAGCACCATTTTGACCAATGATACCCATATGATCCTCAGTGTTTAATTCAAAATGAGCATCCTCATATAATTGCTTATCCGCAAATTGATGGGAAAGTTGGCGAACTTCTAAAACTCCCATTGTAATCCTTCTTTCTAAAGACTAGTTATCATTGTTAACTTCCAATATTGCATTAAATACTTCTTGTGGTAATTCCATTTCAGCCTTAGAGCCCAATCGTTTATTAGCGCTTTGACGGCGTAGCATATCTTGTTTGGCAGCATTCTTTTTATCACTACTTGTTGTTGCGCTCTTACGAAGAGGCGGTACATTTGCACGCGAAATAGCTTTATTTTCGATAACTGCTTGTACTGGCATTGGGAATAATTTACGTGGAATTGAATATTTCAATTGCTCAACTAATTTCTGACCAATTTCCACAGCATCTTGTCTATGCACAACAAACCCTAGTGCATCGACTGTTGCATAGTTAACTAAAACGTCCATTTTAACAACGTCTGCTGTTTGATATCCTTTAAATTGCGTTTCCATTGTTGCATAGCCATGTGATAATGATTTTAATTGATTGAAGAAATCATAGGCAATTTCAGACGTTGGTAACGCATAATTCAATTCAGTTTGACCAGAATTGTATGACATATCTTGGAAAATACCTTTACGTTTTTCAGCTAATTTCATGATATCGCCCACTTGTTCATCTGGCACGGTCATATGAACATCTAAAAATGGTTCTTCAACATGATCAATTTCAGAAAAATTAGGGAATTGGACAGGATTATCAACAACAACTTCTTTACCATTTTTCAAAATAACGTGGTACGTAACATTAGGCGTCGTTGTTAACACCCCTAATTGGTATTCTTTTTCGAGACGTTCACGAATAATACTTAAATGTAACATCCCTAAGAATCCACATCTAAATCCTAGTCCTAAAGCATCTGACTTTTCTTCTTTATAATGGAAAGATGAGTCATTTAAAGCTAATTTTTGAATAGCTGATTTTAATTCTTTATAGTTATTATCTTTAGGATAAAATCCAGCAAAAACCATTGATTCTGATTCTTTATATCCAGGAAGTGCTTCTGGTGTCGGGTTACTTTGAGAAGTTAACGTATCCCCAATTTTAACTAGTTGAGGATCTTTTAGCCCTGTAATAACATAGCCAACATCCCCGGCATGTAGACTATCAACAGCCACCATGTCAGGTTTAAAAATACCTGCTTCTACTACTTGGAAATCAGTCGTTTGTTGCATAAATCGAAGTAAATTATTAGCTTTAAATTCACCATCAAAGACACGAATATAAGCCACAATTCCTTTAAATGCATCAAAATGTGAATCAAAAACTAATGCTTTAAGTGGTGCTTCAATATCACCGATTGGTTTTGGAATACGGTCTTTAATAGCCTCTAGAACCAAATCAACACCAATCCCAGTTTTAGCTGATATTAATAACATTTCGTCTTCATCAACGTCAGCTAATTCCATCAATTGAATTTTAGTTTCTTCAACATCAGCATTAGGATGATCAATCTTATTGATTACTGGAATAATTTTTAAGTTGTTTTCTTTAGCTAAACGGTAATTTGCAACCGTCTGTGCTTGCACACCTTGAGTGGCGTCCACCAATAAAATAGCCCCATCACTAGCAGCTAAACTTTTCGAAACTTCATATGAAAAATCAACGTGTCCCGGTGTATCAATAAAATTATATTCGTAAGTTTCACCATTAGTAGCTGTATAGTAACTACGAACCGTTCGTGATTTAACTGTAATCCCGTGTTCTTGTTCAACAGCCATTGAATCTAACAATTGACTAGACATCTCACGTTCACTGACAGTTTGTGTTTCTTCCATAATTCGATCAGCTAAAGTTGATTTACCATGATCAATATGGGCAATAATTGAAAAATTTCTAATTTGTGATTGTTTCATTATGATTAAACCTCATTTTCTAAATAATCATCTACTGTTTTAGAGTCTTTTTTATTATACGCTAAATTATCAACGTCGTAAGAAGAAGATTAAAAGCCGGTAAGAATGCCCAAGTATTTTAAAAACGAAAAAATAATGAACACAAATTTAACTAAGGTCAAATTCAGCTCATTATTTTTAATTTAAATAGTACCGTTTGCAAATTGGCTATTATATAAATCAGCATAAAACCCGTTTTTAGCAATCAAAGCATCATGATTTCCAGTTTCAATAATTGAGCCATTATCCATTACAATAATATTATCCGCATCACGAATCGTTGATAGACGATGCGCCACAACGAAACTTGTTCGGCTATCTAATAAGGTATCCATCGCTTTTTGAATCAAAACTTCAGTTCGTGTATCAACTGAACTCGTTGCTTCATCTAAAATTAAAATTTCTGGGTCAGCCAAAAATGCACGAGCAATCGTTAACAATTGACGTTGTCCTTGTGAAATATTTGAAGCGTCTTCATTCAGAACAGTTTGATAACCATCTGGTAATTGACGAACAAATGTATCAACATGAGCGGCTTTTGCTGCAGCATAAACCTCTTCATCCGTTGCATTTTCACGACCATATTGAATATTTTCCATAATAGTACCTGTAAATAACCAAGTATCTTGAAGCACCATCGAGATTGACTTACGTAAATCTTCTCGTTTCAAATTCTTAGTATCGACACCATTTAGTCGGATTGATCCCGCTGAGACATCATAAAAGCGTTCAATTAAGTTAATAATCGTTGTCTTTCCAGCACCTGTAGGTCCAACAATTGCTACCTTTTGTCCTTCGTTAACATCCAAATTATAATCTGTCATCAAAAGCTTCTTATCTGAGTAACCAAATTGAACATGATCAAAGGAAATTTTATTACCATTATCAGCAATTGGTAAGTCATCGTTACTTTCATCTTTCAATTCTTCTTCATCTAAGATTTCAAAAATTCGTTCTGCAGAAGCTACAGTTGCTTGAATCGTATTAGATAAGTTGGCAATTTGAGTGATTGGTTGTGAGAATTGGTTCACATATTGTAAAAAGGCTTGGACGTTACCTAAAGTAATTGTTCCTTGTGAAACCTTAATTCCACCAACAATTGCCACAAAGACATAGCCAATATTTTTAATAAAGTTCATTGCTGGCATAATTAATCCAGAAATAAATTGTGCTTTCCATGAACTTTTATAATAATCAT
Organism: Dellaglioa sp. CoH-55-MRSF-6; assembly: GCF_056782215.1. Next base: position 227,631 of record NZ_JBXAYJ010000001.1, on the reverse strand, counting down.
TATTCTGTTTTTCAAAAATATCAATATTTTTTTCTTCTTTATTAAAAGTCTTAACAACCGTATGACCCGCATACGTTTCTTCCACTTGATTGTTCAAAAGTCCTAAACTCTTTTGTTGTCCAGCAAAGAACTTTTGCGAACGAGGCGCAATTAATGAGACAACAACCAAACTCAAAGGAACAATAATCAAAGCAATTAACGTTAATTGCCAACTAATTGAAAACATCATATAGAGAACACTGACAAAGGTCACAACACTTGTTACTAACTGTGTAAAACTTTGTTGTAACGTTCCAGAAATGTTATCCACATCATTTACAGCACGAGACATAATATCACCATTTGGATGTGTATCGTAGTAAGAAACAGGCACGCGTTCCATTTTAGCCTTAATATCTTTACGAAGTGCGTACACCGTTTTTTGAGAAATATTAGTCATGATTAATTGCTGCACAAAACTGAAAAGTGCAGACGCAATATACATAATACCAACTGTAAGTAAGATATTCTTAATTGCATCAAAATTAATTGGCAACGAGGTTACTTTCTGCCCCTGTTTCATTTGAGTGAATCCTTTAGTTACCCCAGAGAAAATCTCGGTTGTTGCGCGTCCTAAAATTTTAGGAGAAACCGCCTGGAAAATTACAGATATAATGGCTAGCACTAATACTATCCCTATTGAAATTAACCATGGTGACATGTATTTCGCTAAACGCCCAATTGTTTTCCAAAAGTTCTTAGGCTTTTCAACTGGTCGTCCAATATTGCCATGTCCACCTCGACCGCCCCGCATAGGTTGCGTTGCTTGTTTTGACTTATTATCTGCCATTACTCTGCATCCCCCTCTCTGATTTGTGACTGCATAATTTCTTGATAGGTTTCATTCGTGGCTTTCAATTCTTCATGAGTCCCTTTACCAACGATTTTTCCACCATCGATAACTAAGATTAAATCGGCACTTGTCACACTAGAAATCCGTTGTGCCACAATTACGACAACACTATCTTTGATGCTTTCATCCGTTTTAAGTGAGCCACGTAATTTAGCATCTGTTTTAAAATCAAGCGCTGAGAATGAATCATCAAACAAGTAAACAGAAGCTTTTTTAACTAATGCTCTTGCAATTGCAAGTCGTTGCTTTTGGCCACCAGAGAAGTTATCTCCACCTTGTTCAACTATGCCGTCTAAGCCATCCGCTGATTCTTCAACAAACGATTTAGCTTGTGCTATTTCTAGCGCATGCCACAACTCATCATCTGTTGCCGTTTCATTTCCAAACTGTAGATTACTTCGGATTGTTCCTCTAAAAAGAACTGTCTTTTGTTGAACAAGAGAAATTTGGTCGTGTAAGCTTACTTGGGTTAACTCATAAATTGATTTACCATCAATTTTAATATCGCCCGACTCAACATCAAACAATCGTGGAATTAAATTAATTAACGTTGACTTACCAGATCCAGTACCACCAATAATCGCAATCGTTTGACCCGCCTTTGCTTCAAAGTTAATATCTGTTAGGGCTTCTTTTTCAGCACCCGTATACCGGAAATTAACTTTATCAAATGACAATTGACTTGCTCCTACTTTACTACGATCAACTGTAATTGCATCAGGTTGGTCTTTTATCGAATTCTTCGTATCTAAAACTTCGTTGATACGTGCTGCAGCAGCTTGCGCACGAGGTAACATGACAAATACCATCGATAACATCATAAAACTTGATAAAATTTGCATTGCATACGTCATAAACGCAACTAGATTACCCACTTGCATCGACATATCTCCAATTAAATGACCACCATACCAGATAATTGCGATATTGGTTGCACTAAGAACTAAAGTCATCATGGGGAACATTAGCGCCGTAATTGAAAATACTTTACGGGCATTATCTGTATATTCTTTATTCACACGATCAAAACGATTTTGTTCATATTTATCTTGGTTAAATGCGCGAATAACACGAACACCTGTTAAACCTTCACGAAAGACAAGATTAATATGATCAATTCTTTTTTGTAACGTTTTGAACAGCGGCACTGCAAAATACATAACTGAAGCAATTAATATAATTAAAATTGGAACAGCTACTAAAAAAATCACGGTTAATTCTTTTTGTTTGTTATAAGCTAAAATACTAGCACCAATCAACATAATAGGCGCTTGGATCATCATTCTTAACATCATAACGGTAACGTTTTGAATTTGTAGAACATCAGTTGATGTTCTTGTAATTAAACTTGAATTTCCAATTTGATCAAATTCATGACTTGAAAAATTAAGTACTTTTTTGTAAATATGACTTCTTAATCTAAGTCCTAATTTTTGCGCTAAGCGTGAAGCGATAAAGACATTACCAACTGCCGCAACAATACCAATAGCTGCTACGCCTAACATGACATAACCCACCTGCCAGATATACGCAACATCGCCTTGTGAGACACCTTTATTAATCATGTCTGATGTTAATGTTGGTAAATATAAATCGCAGATAACTTGGACAATCATAAATATAAATGCACCAAACATTGCCCAAACGCTAACGCGATTTTTCATTACTTTTATCATTTATTTTTATTCCTTCCTTTTTGAAACACCAATAGCTACCCAGTTAGCCATTGTTTCATATTCTTTTTGTAACTCTTCAACAGGTATTTCAATACCTTCTCTTTGTTTTGAAAAATAATCATTAATAGTTTTCATAAATGGACTCATTAAAGAAAACATAAGTAAACTAATTTCTTCATCTGAGGAAATGGTTAGTAAAGACCGATCAATTTCACTCATAATATCAAAATCTGCTTTTAAATTTTGATGAAATGGTCCACCAAAATGTGGCTGTTTCCCACTATGATGCGGGTGGTGAGGATGATGTGGCTGCATCCGACTACTCATTTTAAAGTCCATTCGGACAAAGGCGTTTTTAAAAAATGCAGCATCTTCTCCGGACACTGTATTCGCAATCGTTTCTGAAAAAAAGGTCTTCATAGTCGTCACGACATCACCTTGATTTCGTTTTAATAATTCACCAAATCTTTTAGTTTGATTCTGTCGAATAGTATCAAAATAATAAAAGTATAAATCTTCTTTATTTTCGAAATATTGGTAAAAACTCCCTCGCGGAATATCTGCAATTTTTATGATATTACTAATTGATGCTTCAAACAGGGGTACTCTTGAGAACTCTTCTTTAGCAGCATCCAATATCCGTTGTTGCTTATCTTCATCTAAATTAAAATACGTTTTTTTAGGCATATTTTCTCCTTTATACAAAAAATGACAAGCTGTCATGTGACAACTTGTCATGTTACTAGTCTTTATTTAAAAATGCAACTTTATTTACTTATTCTTTTCTTAAAGATTCAACTGGATCAAGTTTTGATGCTCTGTTTGCTGGTAAGAAACTAGCAACCATACTAATCAAGACACTGATTAAAATACCAGAGAATACATAACTAGCTGTAACTTTAACAATCGTAACATCGAATGTTGCAACTGAGAATGCATTTAACCCAAAGGCTAAAATATACGTTACGCCAACACCAATTAAGCCAGATGCTAATCCAATTAGGAACGCTTCGGAAACAAATATACGGCGAATATCCTTACGACGTGCTCCTAAAGCTTTCATAACACCGATTTCTTTTGTTCTTTCAACAACAGATATATTTAGAACCACTAATATCATAATTGCAGAAACGAGCAATGATATCGCAGCTACGGCCGTTAAAACGTCTGTCAAAATATCTAACATTTGAGTAAACATTTCTGACATTTTTTCTTGAATTGAACCTGTGTAACCCAATGATTTAACTTTAGCTTTTATACCTGCCGTATTAGCCTTATCGTTTGTATGAAGATAAACAACATTTGGTTTAATTGTTTCATTATTATCTTCAACTAATTGTTGTAAGTCAGCGTAATTCAAGTAAACTAAACTGCTTGAACTGCTACTTCCAGATGCTTCATAAATTCCGGCAACTTTGAACGTTTTCTTAATCGTTTTTTCGTTATAAACAATCGCAATTTTAACTTGTTTACCAACAATGTTCTTGCCTAATGAATCTGCAGTTGTTTTATCTAATAAAATGCCATCCTTACCTGGTTTAGTACCCTTGGTAATGTTTGATTTTGTAATACCTGAGTTCATTGTACCCAACTGCATCAAACTAGCTTTTTTATCCTTATATGAAACTGTATTTGTACCTAGTGAAATTGCTGTATAACCCTTTTGTAGCTCATTCACATGTTTAATATTTGTTAACTTATTAATATCTTTTTTAGAAAATGATCCTGTCTGACCAGTAATTGCAGCCATTTGACTTTGTTGTTCTTTAGCTTGCGCTGCTTGGGCTTGAGAACCAGCAGCTGGTGTTGCTGTTTTAGAACTACTACTTGAAGAACTTGTTTTTGCCTTCATATGAACTTCAGTCACATTGGGATTCACGTAGCTAGTCATCGTATCCTTTATATAACTTGTTACCCCTTTTCCAAGCGATAACATTAAAACAACAGACATAATCCCAATACTTGAGCCAATAGCAACAAGTAAATTACGAGAAAATTTAGCTTTCATATTAAGTGCAGCTAATCGAATTGCAGACCATAGACTTAAATTCTTAGGCGTTTCGCCTTTAAATTCATCTTCATTAGTATGCAACTCTAATTGTTCTTGTTCGGAATCAGAAATAATTGCACCATTATCAATTCGTACAACACGACTTGAATATGCCGCAACGCGATCTGAATGAGTAACCATTAAAACTAATTTACCACGCTTTGCGATATCTTTGATAATTTCTAAGACAGCATCAGTTGTCTCTGAATCCAAAGCACCTGTTGGTTCATCAGCAATAATGACATCAGGATCATTCATTAAGGCACGTGCAATAGCAACACGTTGTTTTTGCCCACCAGATATTTGATCTGGCTTCTTTGTCATATGATCTTGTAACCCAACGTCTGTTAATAATTTTTTAGCACGTTTGACACGTACTGATTTATCAACATTTGAAAGCGTCATTGCCATAGCAACGTTATCAATCAAACTTAAATGAGGAATTAAATTAAAATTTTGAAAAATGAATCCAATACTCTTCTTATGAAAGTTAACAAGTTCTTTTTCAGAAAAATCACCAATATTTTCACCATTATACGTAATTTCGCCATCAAAATTTGAATCCAATCCACCTATTAAGTTCATTAATGTTGATTTACCACTTCCGGATTCACCAACTATTGAAACTAATTCTCCTTTGTCAAAAGAAGCATTAATGTCTTTTAAAGCCTTGAATGTCGTACCACCAGCCATATTATACGTTTTTGAAACGTTTTTTATTTCTAGAATCAATTTGTCTCCCCCTATTTCCGTTTTTATGACAGACTGTCATAATGAGCTGGTTTTTATTATAGATAATCACACTCACAAAAGCAAAGTATTTCGCTCCACCTTTACCCATTCTTTACAATTTCAGGTGTAAATCATTACACGATTCATACAGAACCATAACATTTAACTGATATTATGAAGTTGTTCTTAAATACGAATACAAAATAAAAGGGGAAGTTAATTATGAGAAAGAAAACAGCAATTATTTCGATAGCAGCAATGGGTCTTTTATTGTTGGCAGGATGTGGTAAATCATCATCTTCTTCAGATGATTCATCAAAAATTACAGGTAAAATTACTATTGTTGGATCAACTGCTTTACAACCTTTAGTTGAACAAGCAGCTGAAACCTATCAAGCAGATAATTCAGGTTTAACAATTGGCGTGCAAGGTGGTGGCTCAGGTACTGGTTTAAGCCAAGTTTCTACAGGTGCTGTTACCGTTGGTAATTCTGACATTTTTGCAGAACAAAAAGACGGCGTAGATGCTAAAAAGATTGTTGATCACAAAGTTGCCGTTGTTGGTATTGCACCTGTTGTCAACAAAGATACAAAAGTAACTAACCTCTCAAAAGCACAACTTGCTAACATTTTCTTAGGTAAGACAACAAACTGGAAAGAACTTGGCGGAGCAGACCAAGCGATTGTTGTCATTAATCGTGCTTCTGGTTCGGGTACACGTACCGTATTTGATAGTAGTATCCTTCCAAATAAAACAGCTAAACAAACACAAGAACAAGATTCAAACGGTACAGTTCAAAAAATGGTATCTTCAACACCAGGTGCCATCAGCTACTTAGCATTCTCGTACTTAAAAGATAACATCCAAGCATTATCTATTGATAACGTTAAACCAACATCAAAAAATGTTGAAACAAACAATTGGAAAATTTGGTCATACGAACATATGTATACTAAAGGTTCTCCTAACTACGCAACAGCTAAATTTATTGGTTATATTCAATCAGACAAAATTCAAAACGGCTTAATCAAGAAATTAGGTTATATCTCAATTTCAGATATGAAAGTTGAAAAAGACGCTAAGGGTACTATTGAAGAAATTAATAAATAGCTGTAAAAAATAGAACATTCAATACAAAAAGCTCATAATTATTAGATCTAAATCTAATAATTATGAGCTTTTTTATATTTAAATAGTGTTAAAGGTTATGAAATTTGTTTTATATTGGTATATTGCGCCAATCATATTAGCATCTCCATAAAAATAACATGTTTTTAAATTATACTTAAGGCCATCCGCACGTTTGGCAATGATTAATTGATTAATATATTTATTTAGTGTTTTAATCAAACCAGGTCTTTCAGATATAGCGCCTCCAATTAAAACAAGGTCAGGATCATACGATACAAGTAGATTAAACACTCCTACGGCTAAATGTTTATAAAAATCATCTACAATTTGGCATGCCTTATCATCACCAGAGTCAGATAAATCAAATAATTGTTTTCCGTTAATTTCACGATTATTTTCTGAAGAATACTGTTTGGCAAGATTTACTGGACTAACCAACTCACTGAAAGTACGATCATCATTTACATCTAAAATCATGTACCCAAATTCGCCACCAAATAGATTACTTCCGGCCTTTAATTTTTTATTCATTATTACAGAACCACCAACTCCAGATCCAATGATAATAGAAACAAAATCATCTACATCTTTAGCGTTTCCAATCCAATTCTCAGCTAATGCTGCACAATTAGCATCGTTTTGTATAGAAACTGGTACGCCTAAATATTGTTCCAACTCATCCCTAATCGGAAAATTGTGTATATAAGGGATGGCGCTAATCCCATGAATAATTCCATTTACCGTATCAACTGATCCTGGAGAACTAATGGCTATACCTTCAGCGTTCTGACAACTATTATATAAATTTTTAATTAAAGTTTTCATATCTTTCCACGTCTCAGGGGTCTCCCTCTTACCACGTGAAATGAACTGATTTTCTTTCCATTCTCCATACTTTACGGTTGTCCCACCAATATCAATTGCTAATATAGTTCCCATTGTTCTCCTTTTCAGTCATTCGACTAATATTTTTAGTATCTGATAATTATAATTTTTAATAAACGTATTAAATTAAAGAAGTTCTCATAGCACGTCTATAATGCGTCATTTTATACGGCGTTTTTTTTAATTGATTTATACATAGTTATAATTTCTTTAGCTAAATCAATATAACAGATACTCGTCATTAGCCAATCTTGCGAATGTATCAAATACAAATTAAGTTTCGTTTTTTCACCATTGGCCTCTTTTGTTAACAAAGTAGTTTGGATATTGTGCACCTTAGTTAACGCCTCTTGTGCTTGGTTCATAAAATCATCAGATTTAGAAAAATCAGACTGCTCAGCCATGCGGATTGCTTGAGCGGCAAATCCCTTCGCATTCCCCGATTCCATAATAATTCCCATTATTACAGTCATATCTTTATCATTCATATTTTTCATCCCCATTTCACTAAATTTATTTTATTCCGCAATTAAATTTACTGCTGTTTGTAATACTTTTTCACCGTTCATCATCCCATAATCTAGCATATCAATGACGTCCATAGGAATTCCAGCAGCATCAGTTTTACTTTTAATTTCTTCCTTCATATAACTGACCTGTGGCCCTAATAACAATACATCCGGATGAACACTTTCAATTTGATGGTCTACATCTGATGTTGATGTTGCAAATATTTCATAATCTTTTTTCTGCTTAGAAGCTGCCGCCTGCATTTTTGATACTAGTAGAGATGTAGACATACCAGCTGAACAAGCTAACATAATAATTTTTTTCTCCATGATTTTTTATTCCTTTCACTCTGCTTTATTATTTAATTCTTGCTCTTGTTCTTGATTACATAAATATTGATCATATTTTTTAGCGAATGGATAGTATCCGACAGCTGATATTACTAACGTTACCGCTTGCCATAAGGCCATCTTCCAACCTCCAATTAAAAATCCTGAAATAACTGCTGGCGTTGTCCAAGGTGCCGCAACACCATTTAAAGGTGGTACAATTCCGAAATAAATTACCCCATAAGTAGAGATTGCTACAATAACTGGTACCATGAAAAATGGTATAGCTAAAAATGGATTCATAACTAAAGGTAATCCGAAAAGAAAAGGCTCATTAATATTAAAAATAGCTGGAATAAGCTCAATTTTACCGATTGTTTTAAGCTGAACAGATTTAGCTGCAACTAGTGTGAAAATAACTAGTCCGATGGTTATTCCAGATCCCGTCAAGTTAATAAAATTATTATAAAATTCATTAGTAACAATATGTGCCCCGTTACCTAACGATAATTTACCAGCTTGATATAAAGCAGCGTTTCCAGAAGTATTAGGAATTAAGAAGGCTCCTGCAATTCCACCGACAATCAGTCCTCCGTGAACACCAAAGAACCAAAAGAATGATACTAAGAAGGCAATCAATATAGCCCCAATTAATGAATCTGATAGTCCTTGCATAGGTGCTGCTAACATCTTATAAATGAGATTTAACATATCTGTATTTAACACTGTCTTAATTAAAGCAAAGATTAACATAGTAACAGTTAATATAACACCAGATGGAATCATGGCAGTAAATTGATTAGCAACACTAGTTGGCACTTGTTCTGGGAGTGTTATTTTCCAACCAGCTTTAATCATTTTTGTATATGCCCAACCTACCAAAATACCTACAATAATTGCAGCCACCATTCCTTGACCGCTCAACCAACTAATGTTAATTACACCATTAACTGGCGACTGCATGAATGATTGAAGCGAATGAGGTAATTTGTCTATATTTTCTGTTATTGCAGAACCACTTAGGACCTCTTTACCAGCACTGTTAACAATACCTGCTCCATTTTTACCCATTACTCCGGCTAAAGGTGCGGCCACTTGGAGCATCTGTAACATCAAGAAAGATGATAATGCTGTCAATGCAGCGGGTAATGCCTCATATCCCTCATTACGAACATATACGTACGCGATACCAACTACCGCCCAGATAGATAAAATACCAAATGTTGTTGTATATGCTTGTGTGAAAAATGCTGACCAACCTGAATCTTTAAGCGCATCTGCAACACTTGGCACCGGGAAATTGGACAAAATTAAAAATATGGATCCTATAATAATAAAAGGTAATGCGTATACCATTCCATCTTGCAGAGCCCTTATAGGTTTTGTATTCACAAATTTCATAATTATAGGTAATAACTTATTCGTAATGAACGTGTTTGCTTTATTTTCAGTTTTATTTTCCATTATATTTTTTCTCCATTCTCTTCTAAGATATCCTTAAACCAATAATATGATTTTTTTGGAACTCTCTTCATATCTTTCAAATCATGATTTGTTCTATCAACAAAAACTGCACCATATCTTTTCTCCATGTCACCATGTGAACTAGGAATATCAATTAATCCCCAACCCAGATAGCCCACAACTTGAGCACCATCAATAAACATTGCATCCTTCATAGCCTTAATATGACTTTTATGATATTCAATTCGAGCATCATCTTGGATTATATTTGTGCTGTCCCTGTGCTCCTTGATGCCAATTCCATTTTCAATTGGAAATACAGGTAATCTATAACGATTATGCAAATCTGTAATTACATTTCGGAATCCTAAGGGATCAATATTCCATGACCACTCACTACTAGATAAATAAGTATTTTCTTCTACACTATAATTCATATATCTATTTGGTGCCTCGTCACTTGGAATTTTATCAGCATCCATGACCATTGTGCGATAGTAACTAAAGGAAATGAAATCAGATTTAATTTTATTTAAATATTGCTTATCTCTATCTTTAAAATCCATTTGAATATTATTCACTTCTATATATTTAAGTACTTCAGGAGAATATGATTGTCCGACAAATAACGAATTTAGATTTTCATAAATAAATTCATTTTGTTTTCTTACTGCAAAAGAATCTTTTGGATTAGTCGTTGCTGGATAAACTGGTGTATATGCCAACATACCTCCAATCTTAAGTTCTTTATATTGTTCATGAATATATTGTGCAATTTGTGCGTGAGCTATCATCGTATGATGGAATATGGTATACATATCGTCAATTGTTTTTTCCGTCTTGGTATATCCAGAAATATGAAATGTTTCATCAGTGAAGTATAGATTATGTTCATTAAATGTAATCCAATATTTAACTCTGTCTGAAAAATGATCAATAACGACTTTCCCAAACCTAACAAAAGCATCAACAGTTTTACGAGATAGAAATCCACTTTGCTTTTGGGCCAACGCTAACGGCATGTCAAAGTGATAGAGACAAACCATTGGCTCAATACCACGCTTAATCATCCCATCAATTAATCGGTCATAATACTCAAAACCTTTCTCGTTGATAGTTCCATCACCATCAGGTACTATTCGAGTCCACGATATCTGAATGCGATACATATTCATATTCATATCTGCAATTAAATCCAAATCTTCTTCATATCTGTTAAACTCATCAATCGCATCGTGCCAATCGGATACACCTTTATCTGAGTCACGGATATCATAAACTGATAGCCCTTTACCATCTGCCTGCCATGCTCCTTCTGTCTGCATACTTGATACAGAATTACCCCAATAAAAACCTTTAGGCATCTTATTTTCATTTATCATATATCAATCAACCCTTCTTCTAATAAATTATTTTTTAACTAAGAAATCGCTTTCATTTACTATTATATATCTTTTGTATAATAAAACAATACTTTTGTTATACAAAAGATATATGTTTTATTAAACTCTGGCTATCACTTATATAGAAAAGAGGGTAGTTGAGTGTTATAATTCGGTATTAACCGATTAATTAGTCATACTAAATATCGGTACAATATTCTCTAATTCTAAAATAGTTACATCATACCTATTTTTTTTGAGATCTAATTTTTAATAAGCAGAGTAATATACTTTTTAAAATCGCACCTAAAGTTTAAATAATACTAAATTTGACATTAAAATCTATGGGGGAACAGGGATTTATGAAAAAATATGAGTTAGTTAAAAATATAATTCGGGAACGAATACTTTCTAATATATATCCAAAAGGTAGCATTTTACCTGATCAAAAAGTATTATCTGCTAGCTTCGATGTCAGTTCAATAACCTTAAAGAAGGCGTTAGATGACTTAGCACGAGAAGGATTTATATTAAAAAAATCTGGTTTTGGAACAGTTGTTATAGGTCCCTCGACTCTTATCAATAGCGTTGATGCACCGGCAGATAATTTTGATGGATTAAGTAAACAAGAAGGACGGGACAGAATAACAAGTCACGTCATTAAGTTTGAAGTTGTATTCCCTCAAAAAGAGGTTCAAACTCATTTAAATATTAGTGCAGAAGAGCCAACATACCATATTATTAGACTCCGACTTTTAGATGGAAATCCTTTCATCTTGGAAGATACGTACATGCCTGTTAAATTAGTTCCAGGTTTATCAAAATCCGTACTGGAAACTTCCATATATAGTTATATTAAAAATACGTTAGGGTTAAATATGTCAGGTATGTCTAGAAAAATACAAGCCAGACAAGCCACTGAATTAGATATCAATTATTTAAACGTTGTTGAACAAACGCCAATATTAGAAGTAGAACAAATTGTTTGGCTTGTGAATGGTCACGCCATCGAGTACTCAAAATCAAGAAATGAATTTAATAAACGCTCTTATTTTGTTTTTGAATCAAATTAAACTGGCACACTTATGAACTAACTTACATTAAAAATAATTATCTGTACTTAATATATGTGGGTACGCAAAAAGGCATAATTCCAAAGTTATATTGGAATTACGCCTTTTTGCGTACAAAGTATTTAAATATTATTTTTATAAATTAGCATCCATGTTAAATATTATTTTTATAAATTAGCATCCATGTTAAATGTTAATTTAGATAATGTTAATCCTTCAGTAATGAATTGACCAATCATGTTCATCGTTCTTTCACGCATATCAGCAACAATTGCGTAATTTTGTTGTGTGAGGTAGTTTGTTAATTCATCCCCACTCATATCTGTAGATGCTGCATCAATATCAGCAACCATCGTCTTCAACTGTTGACGACATGCCTTTAAGTAATCAACATTTTCTTGAATAAAATGAGAATAATGTGATTCTGTTAACATCGAAACCGTACGATACATCCAATAAGCACTATTCATATCTAGTGTTAACGGTGTTTCGCTGTAACTTGGGTCTGTGTCTGTTGCATTCGTGTAGAATGGCACAAATGGTGCAAATGCTGGAACACCTAAACAGATCCACATTAATGCAGAATGTGCATCATCAACATTATTTCTCAATTGAAGAACGTGTGCATTTTGTGTTCTATTCATTGAAATAGGACGGAATCGTAAACGATCTTCATCAGCACCATGACCAAATGGATCATATTGTGTTTCATTGTAATGTGAACCTAAAATAGCAGTCACATCTTCAACACTGATTTTTTTATTTGCGTAACAAATGAATGGTAATTCACTTGAAGTTGGTTCTTGCTTAATTTCTGGATTCAAACAACGTTGACCATACCAGACACGAGGTGTGTTGTAATGACGATCTTTTTCTGTGTCTGTTCCAAAAATATGACGGAAGTTCCAGCCTGTTTTATCAGGGTTTAAATGATGCTCTTCTACATATTCACGGATACCGTCTGACCACATAAAGTTATCTGTATTATCAAAATCAATTTCTTGAATAGCAACTTGATTAGCTGCAACAGCATAAGCATCATCTGGAATACGTTGTGCAATCCAGTGATGTCCGGTAACAATTTCCATGTACCAAACATCATTTTTATCACTAAATAAGACACCATTTCCTTCAGGTGAACCGTATTTTGTAATTAAAGCCCCTAAATATTCAACACCATGTTTTGCTGATTTAATATAAGGTGCAACCATTGTTTGTAATGAATCTTCTGCTAAACCATTTTTAATTAAAGGATCGTATGCTAAAACACGTTCATTCGCATAGACACTTTCTGTTGCGCTCATTGCAACATTTTTTTCATTAATACTACTTTCATCAAAGACACCTTTGCTGGATACCTCAACATTAGGTGTTGCTGTCCAGCGATACCCATTTTCTGGTAATGGTGCAGTAAACCCATTTTTATTCGAAGTTAACGTTTCATGACGTCCGGTTACTGCAGGGTACATCAAGAATCGTTGTGGTGTAATAGGCAAAAACGTATCATCATTTCTAGCAATCATCGTTGAGCCATCAATTGTGGCCTTCTTACCAACTAAAATTGTTGTACATGCTTGTTCCATCATAAATAATTCACTCCTTCTCATTATTAAATACCCTTATAGTGTACAACTTTTATCTTCATATAAACATGCTATTTTTATATACTTTAAGAAACAGTTAAATCTAGTTTACAACTCTAGATGTAAATGCTAATATAAAGATATTACGTTAAGGGGGGTTATCATTTGAGCCAAAAAGTTCCATCATCTTTTTTAAATTGGCTAGATAGCTTAAAGAAAATTACATTACCTGATTGGCAAGATTTCCCGGAATTAGACCTTTATATGGATCAATCCGTGAAACTTGTTAATCAATACTTAGAGCCATTACACTTAATGCCTGTAACACCTACAATGGTCAATAATTACGTAAAAAAAGAAGTTATGTTTAAACCCATCAAAAAAAGATATCGCAAGGAACATTTAGCAGCAATCATTGTTATTACTGTTTTAAAATCTGCTTTTCCGTTAGATGTTATCAAGAATGGTATCGACCAAATTTTAGTCGATAACTCATCTGAAGATGCTTACATGAACTTCGCTTTAATTTTTAACGAACAACTTAAATCTTTAACCTTTGATACCAACTTAAAGCCCGTCACGACTGAAACAACAATCATTGAATTAGAACAACGAACGGCTGCAAGTGCCGTGATTAATCATATTATCAGTGAAAAATTAGTTATATTAATGAAGGAGGCCAATTAAATGATGAGTAAAGAAAAAATAGCAGTATTAGTAGATTCAGGTTCGGATATTCCTAAAGAATTTATGGAACAGGAACATATTTATATGGTCCCTATTTTAATTACATTCAGTGATGCAACTTACTTAGATCGTATCTCTATCTCACCTGCGGAAGTTTATGAACGTATGGAGACTGAGATTCCAACAACCGCAACGCCTTCAGGTGGCTCAATTAACGACGTTTTTGACCAAATTAAAGCCGATGGCTATACACATGTTATTGCAACAACGATCTCAAGCGGTTTGTCTGGTACTTATAATTCAATTAAAACATTCGCCAAATTATCATCATTAACTGTTGAAGTCATCGATACAAAAAATGTTGGTATTGGTGGTGGATTAGCTGGTATTTTAGCATCAAACTTAATTAAAGAAGGCAATTATTTTGACGAAATTGTCACAAAGGTTCAACTAGCGGTTGATAGAAGTAGTGTCTTTTTCTATTTACCAACCCTACACTATCTTCAAGTTGGTGGCCGTATTGGACGTGTCTCTGGTCTTATGGGGAATCTCTTAAACATCAAACCAATTATTTCATGTGATGAAAATGGTATTTATTATCCTATTGCAAAAGCTCGAGGCGAAAAAGCTGCACTAAAAAAATTATTATCACTCGTTGATGATAAGATTGGCGATTCTCTTCATTTCGATATAGCCGTTGCATATGGTAATAATGAGCCTTTAGCAGCAAGTATCTTCGAAACCTTAAAAACTAAGTATCCAAATGCTGAACATTTTTACTTTGGCGATGCATCACCTGCTCTTGGTGTTCATGCTGGCCCTGGTGTTATCGGTATTGGTGTTGAAATTTTAGACTAAAAATAAAGAAGCAAACCGATAAATACGGTTTGCTTCTTTATTTTTAGTCTAATTAGTTGCATACTTATTTTCAATTTGTTTAAGCATTTTTTTGAAATTTCTCTTCTTAAAGAAACTCATAAGAATACTCATGAAGGCATCATTCATTTGTTGCATCTTGCCTTTAGAAGTCATGACTTCTTTATAACTTAACAAACAACGTTTATCATCAATTACCTTAATATCGTAACTTACATCAAATTTATTACGATTGTTATCCGTTTGAAAATGATAACTTTCGTTTTCAACTATTTTTGTTACTTTTAAAGCAGCTGATTGTGTTTTTGAAAACTTTTTCGTGAACGCAAAACCCTCTAATTGATTTTTTGTTAATTTCTGACCTGTCTGATCTTTAATATCATATAGTACGGACTCCATAATTTGATCAAATAGATAATCTGCAGGCATTTTTAATTTCATTTCCATTTCCATCAGTCATTCGCCTCCATTTTTAGTCATTAAATCCATTTTGTTCTGTCATTTTTTTAAACCAGTAACCGCTCTTCTTAATTGTGCGTTTTGCTTCATTATCTAAATCAACACTAATAAATCCGTAACGGTTCTTGTAAGCATTTAACCATGACCAATTATCCATACATGTCCACATATGGTAGCCATGAACGTTACTACCTTCTTCAAGTGCCTTATGAACCCATTTCAAATGATCTTGAACAAATTCAATTCGATAATCATCATTAATTTGCCCATCTGCATTAATAAATCTGGCTTCATCTTCAACACCCATCCCATTTTCAGAGATGAAACAATCAATATTACCATAATTATCCTTAATATTGATTAGTGCATCATAAATTCCTTTTTCATAAATTTCCCAGCCACGATAAGGATTAACTTTTTTTCCAGGCATATCGTATACTGTATAAAAATCTTCAGGCATCCAGCCATTTTCACCTTCTGGTTCGGCTTTAATTATTTTCGCCGCTGCTCGCCTTGGTTGATAATAATTAACGCCTAATAAATCGATAGTATTTTCTTTAATAACATCTAAATCACTTTGATGATAGATTGGCATTAAGTCATATTCATGCAACCACTCAACAATATCTTGAGGGAAAGTGCCTTTAATTGCGGGATCTAAAAATGAACGATTAAAGAATCCATCAACAAATTTGGCTGCTTTAACATCTGCTGGATTTGTCTCATCTTTTGGATACGTTGGCATTAAATTTAAAATAATCCCAATTGTGCCACCTAAATTGAGTGAATGATACTTTTCAACTGCTTTAGCACTTGCCAATGCTTCATGATAAGCCACCTGGACACCATGCTTTAAATTACGTTCATCAGGTAAATGCCATCCATATAAATACCCACCCTCAACTGGAACAATCGGTTCATTTTGAGTAAACCATTTTTTAACGCGATCGCCAAATAATTTAAAACAAGTTTCTGCATAGTCCGTATACAAGTCTACAACTTCACGATTTAACCAACCACCATTTTCTTGTAACACCATTGGCATATCAAAATGGTAAAGGTTCATAAAAGGTTCAATTCCAGCGGCAATTAAATCATCTATTAAATGGTTATAAAAGGTAACAGCTTCAGGATTAACCTCTCCAGTGAATGGATTTGGAATCAAACGTGACCACTGAATTGAAGTCCGATATGAATTATGACCTGTTTGTTTCATCAAAGAGATATCTTCTTGGTATTTTTGATAAACCCTTGATGTATTTTCGGGTCCAACCTGATTAAAGAACTTTTCAGGGCTTGCTTGATACCAAGCATCCCAAATATTATCAGCTTTTCCATCTCCTGAAACACGACCTTCAGATTGTGGTCCACTCGCAGCTGACCCCCACCAGAAATCTTTTGGAAATTCATATTTAACCATAGTAAACTCCTTTATTTAACACAAAATCTCTTTACAGAATAACGTAAAGAGATTCGCTTTTATTTTATTTTTTTGCTGCTTCAGCTTCTGCTTCAGCTTTTTCAATTTGTTTTGTTGCTAAGATAACGAATGGTGCGTAAATTAACGCTGAGATAACCACATTAACTGCGGCTAAAACCCCACCAGCTAAACTCTTAGTTGCCAAAATCCCGCCAATTACTGGTGGTGTAACCCATGGGGGCATTACCGTTGCTGCTGGCACAATTCCAGTGGCGGTTGCAATATACGCAACAGTCACAAGTACCATTGGTGTCAAAATAAATGGTACGAACATAATTGGATTCAACACAATTGGAAGTCCAAACATCATTGGTTCATTGATATTGAAAATACCAGGAGCTGCTGATAGTGATCCAATCATTTTGTAAGGTTTATTTTTACGACCAACAATGAAGATGGCAATAATCAAACCAATAGTTGCACCAGTTCCACCTAAGTTAACAAATGAATCGAAGAAAGGTTTGTTAACGATAAAAGGAATTGTTTTACCTTCACTAAGTGCTTTAACGTTAGCTGCAATAGCAGGTGCGTTAATTGTTTGCATTAATGGATCAATCATATTAGCTCCATGTAAACCAAAGAACCATAAGAATGGTGCAATAAATGCTAATAATAATGCTGATGGATATGAATTTGCCAAGCCCATAAATGGTTCTTGAACAAGTTTGTAGAATGATGCAATAATATCAGTTACGCCGAATCCTTGGAATAATGTATTGATAAAGGCAAAGATTGTAACAACAATCATTGCTGGAAATAATGAAGCGAATGCTTTTGCAACAGCAGGTGGAACACCATCAGGCATGTTAACGATTAAATGTTTGTTACCACTTAAACGTTGGAATAATTCTGCTGAAACCAAACCGACAACAAGTGCAACGAATAATCCTACTGAAGACATCCCAGCTAATTGCAAACCACCTAAAGCGAAGAATGAAGCAACTGATACTGTACCAGCAGCCATACCATCTTTACCATATGATTTTGCAACGTTATGAGCTACTAAGAATGCAACGAATAATGACATAATACCAAAACTAGCATTCCAAACGCCTGCTCCTACACCCTTCCAGATTGGAACATCGTTAACTATTTTAGGAAATAGTCCGTCCATAAAATTTGAAAAACCTGGAATTGGTAAGTTATTAATTAATGTTCCCAGAGCACCTAAAATCATAAGTGGCATAATAACAACGAATGCATCTCGAATTGCCACCAAATGTCTTTGTGCCCCAATTTTTGAAGCTACTGGAATAAAGTGAATATCCATCCATTTTATAAATTTGTCCATGAGTAGTTCCTCCTTAAAGTTTAGTACTTATCCTATTTTTTTGTATAGATCTACTACCTCACCAGCTAAGTCTCTAAATGTAATCGCATTCATTAAATGATCTTGTCCATGAACCATTAATAAACTAACTGGTACCGGATCCCCTGAAGCTTCTTGCGTTAACATGGCTGTTTGAGAATGATGTGCTTCAATGAGTGATTTGTCAGCATCAGCTAACTTAGCAGCTGCGGTTTCAAAATCGCCTTTTTTAGCGGCGTGAATTGCTTCCATAGAATCACTTTTAGCGTTTCCACCATTAACAATCAGCCCCATGATTGTTTGCATTTGTGCATCATTTTCGTTCATATCTGATTACCCCTTTTATTTTTTATTTAATTAAGCTTTTAGCTGTTGCAAGAACTTTTTCGCCATTCATCATGCCGTAATCTTGCATATTGATAACTTCTACCGGAATATTTTTGTCAGCAACCTTTTTTTCAAATTCATCTTTCATAAAACGAACTTGTGGGCCTAACATTAAAATATCAACTGGTTTTGATTCAAGCATTGAATCTGCCTCTGAAGCACCAACTGCAAAGATTTCTGAATCATAGTTCTCTGCTTCTGCAGCCTTTTGCATTTTTGACACCAATAAACTTGTACTCATACCCGCTGAACAAACTAACATAATCGTTTTCATAATTTGCCACTCCTTTTTCTATTTATACTCTTATATACGCAAGTTCCATGCCAAAAATAAAGACCATCGAAAAGGCTTTAAGAAAGCGCTTTCGATGGTCTTTTATTTTATTTGCACACTACTAGTCACTATTACACACTGACTTTATTCAACGTATTACCCATAAAAATTTGGACAATATAGGCAACTTCATCATCTGAAATCTTAATATTATACATTTTTTCAACAATAATCAGGGCCGTTTTAACTATTTCCATCTGTAAATGATTCTCAGCTGAAAATTCTTGGACATTCTTAAACGGTTTAATTGATTGATTTTTCAATCTTGAATCTACTAGAAATGCTAGATGCATCATGATCCCTACGATAATCTCTGGATCAAGAACAATCTGTAAATCTGATTAAATTTTAATAATCATGGTTTGAATAGTATGAATTAAATCTGGGACAGAATTAACTGAATTAATACTACCTTCCAATGCATTAATTGTTTCTCGCGTTAAGTCGTTATCAGACAACATCCGCTGCAAAACTTGTAAGGTTTCATCATTAAAGATATCTAAAGCAGAAAAGAATGGCACTCTTTGGTAAGAAACCTCGACGGTACCAACAATTGCCTTCACATCATAATCGCGCATTAATGTATTAATGTGCTTTTTAAATGCATCTTTTTCTAAATATTGCATCCGAATTACTTTAACTTCGTCTTCGTTTACAATTGGCATAATACGATCATATAATCTTGCGGCGACACCTTCGCCGGTAAAACAAGCTACGATAACTGCTTTTTTCCTAGGATGCATATGGAAAAACTGCTCTTTTACAGACGATTCAAAAATATGTTGTGCATTTGCGTAAATATCTTCTAGTTCACGACCGGCAATCGCAATTCTTAATGATTCAAGCACAACTAACGTACTCGTCATTGAAACAGCTCGAATATTAATCCCTGTTTCTTCACCTAACATTGATGCAAAACTAGTTAAAGAGCCCATGTCAGTTAAAAGTAATAACCCTTTTTTCAATTGTTCCTGACTATCCAGTACATAATCTCGTACTTGATCATAAATTTCCGAAACATTTACATCAAGTGGCATATTAATTGCTTTTCCCTTTGTTGTACCAAGTAATTCTTGTGCTGTCTGTAACATAGAAGAAGCCGTTGATGCCCCGTGCATTAGCACGATGATACCGACTTTAATTTCATTTTGTTGTTTCTTAACACTTAAATCAGAGCTCAAAAACATTGTAATAAATCCAATTTCATCTAATGGAATTTCAATATCAAATTCATGTTCAATTTTATCTGCCATTTCCAGTGCAACACGAAAGGCTTTTGGATTTTTTTGTCGTAAATTATTTAAATCAGGATGAATAATTGCGACATTTTTCCTGATTCTTTCAATAGCACTAACAAGGTGTAATCCAAATGCAAATCGTGCATTTTCATTATATTTTTGCCCTAATTTATTCTGGGCTAAGTCATAAACTTCATTGGTAACCGTCCAAATATCATCTGGTAGTAACTCTTTTCGAACGCCTTCACCCGATAATTGTTCAATGTAATCTTTAAAATAACCTTTATCATCTGAATCGATTAACGTTTTAAGATTTAGTGATTTAAAATTCTGTTTATCAGTTTCACTCACTTTTTTATCAATTGTTTCATAAACCGTTGGTTTTTGATCGTTTTTTTCTACCGTTTCGCTATTTTTAAAAGTCACAACTTTTGTATTTTTTTCATTTGTTCGTTTCGCTAAACGTTCCATTAAGACATCAATTTTTTTATATTTGGATTTACCTTCCAAACGTCCTTTTTGAACATTCAATGGTAAGTCTTTTAATCTGATATATAACGAAGCCGTTTCATGCGTTCTAAAATACAAGAAGGCCTTTGCACAAACAACTTTAATATCCCTCTGAATTTGACCAATATTTGCTTCAGGCTCGTATAACATTAATGCAAGCATCGCATCTCGCTCAACAATAATATCTTGGCTCAATCTACCGACTTCTTGTTCAAAAAAATTCATGACTATCCCATAACGTTCATCAATTGTTCGTTTTGAGATAGGCGGTAATGTAATTGCCATTGGAATACGTCGATTAAATGTGCTCAAAAAATTTTCTGACGTTTCAGTCGTTGCCCCAATAATCTGTACACTCGCTTCTTTAGTAATTGAAGACTCTCCTAAAGGCCGATAAAACCCCTTATCAATAAAGGTAAAGAGCATTTCTTGTCCCTCAGGAGGTAATCGATGAATTTCATCTAAGAATAAAATACCACCGTTAGCTTTATCCATTAATCCTTTTTTATCTTGATCAGCACCTGTGTAGGCCCCTTTTTTAACACCAAATATATGCGCAAAAAGTAACTGTGGATTATTCGCATAATCCGCACAATTAAACCGGATAAAAGGCGCATCAGCCTTCACCATTTCTGATTCTAATGCAAACTGATACATACATTCAGCAAACAAAGATTTACCCGTTCCCGTTTCACCAAAAATAATTGTGTGTAGTCCTCTTGGTGGATATAAAATGGCTGCTTCGGCTTGTTGGATCATAACCTTTAATGAATCATTAGACCCGATTAACTTTTTGAAACTCATCTCTTTAACACTTTTATCATTAATTTCTTTTTGACGTGTTTCTTTTTCTTCAAGTGATGCCCACTGATAGAGAACAGGGCGCCCATCACTTTTTGTAACGTCACCATTTTTATATAAATCATTCAAATAACGACTCACATTTGCGCGATTGCAATTAAGCTCGTCTGCAATCTGTGTCGCATCCATCGCTATTTCCTTATTTTTTAAAAGATTATAAATATCATTTTTTCGATCTCCCAAGTTATCACTACTCCCTTACACGCTAAAAGAAAACGCTTACCACTAGTATACCGCAATCTTTTTTACATTTACACACTAATATTTGCTGGCTTACTTTTCTCCTTTTACACAGAAAATCATAACCTAAATAAAAAATCTTACTTTTCAGTAAGATTTTTTATTTACTCTGTAAATATTTTTTTAATTCTACAACACGACTAGCAAGTTCTTTTCCCATATCAGTTTCAGCAATTGTTTGTCTTTTAACTTCACTATCAATAATTCGTTTCACTGAAATAATATCTGTCCCATTTTCAATTGAATCCCACTTAGACGTAAAGGGTTGGTGAGCAACTAATTGTAAGCCATATGAATTAGAGAGCAGCGTATATCCACCAATTCCAGTAGTTGATTGGTAAGCTTTTGAGAAACCACCATCAATCACAATCATCTTTTTATTGGCCATAACCGGCTTGTGCCCACGCTTAACTGGTGTATGCCCATTAATTATTTTACCGTTATCTGGATTAAGCCCGAATTCTTCTAATATATGACGACAAAATGCTTCATCATGTCGTAATTTGTAATACGCATTTGGTATCTCAACTTGAACTTCTTCATCATTAATAAAGTAACGTTCAAAAGTTTTCATCGCATGTTTCCCAAATAAAGGCGATTTGGGTCCTTGCCATAAATACCAAAGTAAATCAGTTTCAAGGTCAGTAGATTTTTTAGGTTTAGCATAGCTTTTACGTAAATTATCTTCAAAAAAAGCTAATAATTCTGGTCCTGCATATGCTTTCCCTTTTAGCTCAAAGCCCTCCAATTTACCTTCTTGTGTAACTGGAATACAGCCGTGAACTAACAAGTTCCCATTATATCGTTTAAACATACTACCACGTGCCATCATAAAATCTAGATGTTCTCGTAATTTAGTCGCATGGATAAATGATTCTACTAATTTATCCATTATTTCTGACTCATCATCTGTTAATTTATACGGATCTGCCCAATCAACTGTTTGAAAACAAGTATCTTGTAGTGAATAATGTTTCCCATCGATTTCTATTTTTGACCCTTTGTTCCAAATCTTTTCTAAAATCGCACGATTTGCCATATCAAAATCAGGACGTCTTTTAATAATCTGTCCTTCTAATTTAAATTGAATAATAGCGATTGCCTGGTGTATTTTGGTCATTAAAAGTCGTTCGTCTTCTTTGATTTTTTCTTGTGCTGAATTAACTTTCGGTGAAAATGCTGGATTATCTTGATACGTTTTATCGGCAAATGTTGCTAAATGGCGTAAATTAATCCCATATGCATCTTCAACAATAGCTAAATTATTATATCTAGCACAAATTCGCAATAAATTAGCGATACATAAAGGCGAGCCAGCAGCACCACCTAACCATAAAATATCATGATTTCCCCATTGAATGTCAACTGAATGATAATCAAGAAGTGTCTTCATAATTTTATCTGGCGCAGGACCACGATCAAAAATATCCCCAATTACGTGTAAATGGTCAACGATTAACCTTTGAATCGTATACGCTGTAGCCGTTAAAAATGCTTCTGCTTGATTTAATTTAATTAAATTTTCTATTATACGATTATAATAATCTTTTTGATCAAGTTCATTGGAATTACTATATAATAATTCCTCTGTTATATACATAAAATCAGGTGATAGTGCCTTTCGTACCTTCGAACGGGAATATTTTGTTGCTGTCTTTTGTAACAACTCTATCATTCTGGCAATGGTATCTAAATACCACTGCTCCAATTCAGGTTGTGAAGTGAATTGTTGTTTTTTAGCAATTAGTTTTTCTTCTGGATAATAAATTAAGATTGCAAAGTCCTGTATACTCTCTTCAGTCAAACGGCCTTCAAAAATTTCTTGAATTTTTTGTTTAACATTTCCTGAACCATTTCTTAAAACATGTTGAAATGCGTTATATTCACCGTGAACATCACTAACAAAATGCTCCGTTCCTTTGGGTAGATTAAGAATGGCCTCTAAATTAATAATTTCAGTGACAATACTTTGTTTAGTCGGAAATCTTTTTTCCAATAACGTTAAATAATAGGGATTCATTTAAATGGCCTCCTTCATTTTATGATGCGCTTACAGTCACTATACCATGCCGGTTTGCCAATACCAATTACAACTTATTAAATGAGTCATATTATTATATATAAGCTTTTTTATAAACCAGCTACCTATACCAAAAAAGCAGACCAAAAGTTTTGGCCTGCTTCATTTATTCTTATTTAGTTTGAACAATTGCCGAAACTTCATTGGCTTTAACTGTCTCATTCAAATGATCAAACGTTATATTAGACACTTTATCCATATTCGTTAAAACGACCATCATCGTTGTTTCCTTACCAGCAGCTTTAATTGCGTTTAAATCAACTCGCGCAACTAAGTCACCTGGTTTAAGAGTTTCGCCTTCAGAAATAGTCACTTCAAAAGGTTTACCTTCTAATTGAACGGTATCAATTCCCATGTGTAATAGGACTTCTAATCCCGTTTCAGTCGTGATACTAATTGCATGTTTCGTTGGAAAGATACTTGCTACTTTACCAGCAACCGGTGTATAAATTTCGCCATTAGCTGGTTCGACTGCATAACCATCACCCAACATTTTTTCAGCAAAGGTAGCATCTTTAACATCCGAAATAGACATTAATTCGCCCTCTGCAACCGTATAAAACGTTTCACTACCAATAACCGTTGAATCATTATGATTAGCTGTAGCGCTTGATTTATCCGTCTCAGCCTGTAACTTTTCATTACTTAATGAAATAGAATCAGCCTTTGACTCATATAACTTACCAAGCTCGTCAGCAACAAATTGAACTTCAGTTCCAATAACGACTTGAATATTTGTTTTATCGATAACTTTAAACCCAGCAGCACCTGATGCTTTAAGTGCATCTTCATTAATATGGCTTGTATCTTTAACTTGTAGACGAAGACGGGTTGTACAATTATCAACGACTGTTAAATTATCTTTACCACCAATAGCAGCGTAAACAATTTGAGCTTGTCGTGCATATTTGTCATCCCCTAATTCAGGCGATAGTTGAATATCTTCAGTAATTGGTTCGCGACCTGGTGTCATTAAGTTAAATTTCTTAATGGCAAAATTGAATAGTGTGTAATAAATAATTGCCATCACAACACCTTGTACCAACAGCATTAGTGGCATATTAGCCATTGGTACACGTATACTCAAGACGTAATCAACTAAGCCCGCACTAAATGTAAATCCAGCTGTCCAGTGCATAAATGCGGCAAAAGCTAAAGATAACCCGGTTAATGCCGCATGAATGACGTATAAAGGCCATGCAACGAACATAAATGAAAATTCTAAAGGTTCACTCACGCCTGTGAAAAATGATGCAAATGCACCAGCTAGCATCAATGAGCCAACTTCTTTTTTACGTTCAGGTAAAGCATTTCGATAAATGGCATACGCACCAGCTGGTAGCCCAAACATCATGATTGGGAAAAATCCTGCCATGTACATACCTGTAGTTCCTTTAATTCCTGTATTACTCCAAAAGTTCCCGATATCATTAATTTTAGCAACGTCGAACCAAAATACTGAATTCAACGCTTGATGTAATCCGGTTGGAATTAAAAGCCGGTTGAAGAATCCGTATAAACCAGCTCCAACCCATCCAAGTCCAACCATAAACTTACCAAATGCAACTAACCAAGCATAAACAACTGGCCATGCAAATAATAAAGCTAAGGTAACAAAAATCATTACCAATGCTGACATAATGGGTACTAATCGTTTCCCACTAAAGAATGAAATAGCCATTGGTAACTTCACACTATGGAAACGATTATACATTGCTGCCGCAATTAATCCGGCAATAATCCCAATAAACACATTACTACTGATAGAACTAAATGCAGGATCAACATCTGTTACTTTTACTCCTAATAAAGCCGCAACCGAAGTCGGTTCCAACATTTTAACTGGAATTTCAAATGCAACAACACCAGCTAACGCAGCTGCGCCATCCTTGTTAGTCGACATTCCTAAAGCTAAACCAGCAGCAAATAATAATGCTAGATTACCTAGAATTGCGTTTCCGCCGGCCTGCATAAATGCCGCCGCAAACCAATCTTGTGGCAACCAAGTTCCAATTCCAACCAGTAATGCTGCTGCCGGTAGTACTGCGATAGGCAACATTAACGAACGTCCCATTCTCTGTAAATAACTTTTCATTTTTTATCCCCTTTTTTTCTTATAAAAACTATCATACAGGTTAGACCAAAAAAATTCAAATCAAATACAAATCAAGTGAAAAACGTGTATACAAGGCTTTAGAAAATAAATTAAACATCTATACCAATTTTATTTTTTAGACAAAAAAAAAGTTGCTTAATTATATTAAGCAACCAACTTTTTAGAAAACAAGCGTCCCCACACTAAATTTTCTCTTCGATATTCTGTGTCCTAATCAATAAACTCTTTGAATCATTTATTTACAAGACTTATTATGCCATGTAATTCCCCATAAAAAATATTAATATTTGAGGGTTAACTCGCAAATTTTGACATTTACAGCTTATTTACTGATATGACGGTCTTTTGTCCTTCTCGTAAGGGCAACTTCATTTAAAGTATTTAACGCTTTATTGTATTCAGGATTAAAATAAAAATCCATTGATGATAATTTAGCCATCGTCATTTGCATATTAATAGCTACTGACATGATATTAATCATATCTAAAATATCATGTTTCGAATAAATTTGTGCACCAACAATGACTTCAGTATCTTTCCTGTACACAACTTTTATAAGTATTTTGGAACCATTTTTAACGTAATCATATTGAATCTTATTTTCAATTGTATTGGATAGAACATCCAATCCGATATATGGTGCGTTTTCTTCAGTGACACCTGTCGTTGCTAAATAATGACCGAATAAGTTCATCCCCGCTGTTCCTTGCGTCGTTTCAACTTTAACAGGACTAAATAGACCCGTACAGTTATACGCCGCCACAATTGCACCTTTAATAGCGTTATTAACAAGAGGTTGATACTCTCGACGTTGGCTGACAGTTTGTTTAAATCCGGCATTATCACCTGCTGCATAGATGTCTTTATCACTTGTCTGCATGTAATCATTGATTTTAATGGTATTATTTTGATTAAGTTCAACAGCGTCTCTCAAAAAATCATTGTTAGGTTTTAATCCAACCGAAAAAACGACTAAATCACAGGCGATTTCTTGGTCAGTTGTCGAAACGCTAACTATTTTGTTATTCTCATCCACATTAATAGCATGAACATCATTTTTTAATACAATCTTTATCCCTTTTTCTCTTAAATCATCAATTATCCGATTACCAATTTCTTGATCTACGTACCGTGTCAAAACACCTCCCATAGCTTCAACTACTGTAACATCAACTTTTTCGCCTTTACGTCCCTCATAAATTGAGCTAGCTAATGCAAGCCCCACTAATCCTGCACCAACAATTAAAATACGCCTATTAGTTGGGCACAACTGTTCCATAGCCTTTTTTGATTCTTCTAAATTTTTATAAAAAACAACATTTTCATTATCTATCCCTTTAATATGTGGTTTAACAACCTTAGACCCATTAGCTAAAATTAATTTGTCATAGTTGCTGTAACTGTATTGTTTATCTGCATTAACAAAGTATAAACGTTTATCCTCCGTACTAACGTGCAACACTTCAGTACCAAGCATCAATTTAATACCTTCAGACTCTAACGCAGCAGGTGTCGCATAACTCGCTTCTTCTAAGTTATCAATAACCCCATCAAATAACAAATTAATTCCAGATGAGATATAGCTAACGCTATCTTTCATTTCCATAATAATTACTTCGGCATTTGGATCTGATTTTGAAATTGTTCTAGCGGCAGCTATCCCTGCGTGCGTTCCGCCGATAATGACATACTTCATTATTTTTCCTCCAAGCTTTGCGTGTTAATTTTTCTAACCTTATCAATTTCTAAAATTTCATTTACGACATCAGTAATAACTTGATCTGAACTAACACCAATTTCTGACATCACATATAATGGTGAATTAAATTGATCTTGGTTAACACCCATCCTATTTGTCACAATTAAATCATATTCTTTACCTTCTTGATAAATTTCTACTTGAGCGTTTAAAACGCTGCTTAAAACACGTTCCATAATGATTACGGTTAGTTTTTCCATAATTGGATCACGATTAATTAATAAGCCAATTTTTAAAACGTCATCAAACTCGAAGTTTAAAATATTCAAGATATATAAATACTGATTTTGTAGATAATATAAATCATCTGGCGAATTTAAGCCATCGAACTGTGTAACAGATTGATACGCCGTCAATAATTTTTGAATGATCTGCGAAAAGTCTTCTCGTTCTAATGATTTACGATTAAATTCCATAATTGTTCGATTATAACTAAAACTTTCACCTTTAAATATGGCTAATTTGCTGTATGAATTAAATAAATTATAAGAAATTTTTGAATCCCGTTTGAAGTAAGTATATTTCTCAATATCACTCCAAAAAAGACTAATTGCACTATTGATGGGTGTTTTTTTATCAATATCGTCATCTTTAATTTGAACATATAATTCAGAATCGTTTTTAATTAAATCAAATCCAATTAAAAAGTAATAGAACCCAACAGCATCTTCTTCAGAAAAGGAAAGTGAATATTTTTTTAAAAATCTAAAAAGACTTAATTTAACTTTACTGTATGCGAGATTATTTTTGATTAATTCACGAGAAATAGGCGTTAATGTCTGAACATGTTGCTCTTTATATGAATTAATTCGAATATAAATTTTAAGCCATAGAAAAACTCTAAGTTTCTCGTCGTCTTTCCATCCTAAGTCATATTGTTCATCTAAAACATTAACGTAATCGTTAATCGTCTCATTTCTAGATAAGAGTTCTTCGCGATCAGTGAATGGAACCACCCTAATGAAAAAAAGGTAATAAAAATAATTCAGTTGAATTTTAGTCCCAACTAATCGTCGATTTTTAATTTTTAGATCAAATCCTGCTAACGTTTCATTTAATTCTTTAATTCACCTTGTTATTGACGACCCACTGATATGTAATTCGTTCTCAAGATCAATTAAATTCAATGTTTCATTCGCATACAAATACATTATTATTTTGTATTTATACGATTCTCTTAAAAAATCAGTACTAATATTCGATAAATTTGTCGTACCATCTACTTCAAATTCAACGTTATTAGCGCTCACTTCAAAATGAACATGACCTGAAGCGGTAGCTTCCTCAAGCGTTATTTCAATATTTTTTAGGTACATTCGTAAAGAATTACCAGATATTTGGAGTAATTCCATTAATTTTTTCTTACTTAAATAACCACCATGTGTTTGTAATAGTTCTAGTATTTGGTTAAAAGTTCTTTCCTGCCCATCTAAAAAATCTTCCATATACATAAAAAAATCCCCAGCTTCACTTGACCACTTACCCAATACGATTAAAAAGGCCAATTTAATTTAATTCTATTAATATGTTACCGCGAAAAGTGATAAATTGGTATTAATAATTTTATTTTTAATTTTATTTAATTTACCCCTTGCATTTTCGGTATATACTTGTTATATTAAATGAGTAACCTAATCAATAAAACTTATTCAGTACCTCCCCCAAGGACTGAATACCAAAATCAATCCCCCAATTGATTTTGACTGTTTTACCCTTTTCGACACTGTAACTTATGTTACGATGTCGTTTTTTTTTGCCTAAAAATAAGTATTTACTCTTTCAAAACCTAACTTTATCAATGCTTATACGCTAAATATACCTAACTTCTTTATTCTCTTTTATTTAACATAATTTCGTCACACTTTCTTCATAATTACTTGTTATTATATAAACATACCTTAATTAAATAACTTTTAACTTTAATTTGTTCTCCCAAACAAATTAAAATGATAATTAATTTCTTCCCGAATATTAATTATCCCTACTCCTTTTAATCCATTACCTCTCCCAGGTAGTGGATTTTTTTTATTGGCCTTGCATAATTTCAATGATTGCTTGATAGTCTGAACCTGGCGTCACTATATGAACACCATTAAAAAGGTTTGATAACGATTCAATTAAATTTTGCGAAGCTGCAATACCGACCTTACGTTCATCATTTTGCAACGCCGCTTGTTTCAATTCTGCCATAAACTTATTTGGTAGTTCAATACCCTGAACGTTATCTTGAATAAATTGAGCACGCTCAAATGAAAGTATCGGCATTACACTGATAAAAATAGGTATAGCCACTTCATTAATGGTGATCCAATCTTTTAATCGCTGAACATTTGTCATATCAAATACCGGTTGCGTGATAATATAATCTACTCCTGAATGAATTTTTCGATTAATATCTTCAAATTCAAAATCTAAATTTATCGCATTAATATTAAATGCCCCACCAACTTTAAATTGTGATTTACTATTTAATTCACGATTAGATGGCGATATTCCTTGATTCATTTTTTTAATTGTTGTAATTAATTGTTGCGATGTTAAATCATAGACATTTGTGGCACCTTGTATTTTTGTAGGATTCCCTTTAATAATCATTAAATTATTTAAACCAACAGCACTTAATCCCATTAATTTAGATTCTAATCCGACTAAGTTGTAATCCCGTGTTGTTAAATGTAGGATTACTGGAATCTGTTTTTCACTAAGTTTATATCCCAATAATATATTTGAAACGCGGGGCATCCCTAAAGGATTATCCGTAATTGATAATGCGTCAATATCTAATTTCATTAGTGCGCTAGCACCTTTAAAAAAATTATCCAGATTAAGCGTGCTTGGCGTATTCCACTCAACTAAAACCGTTTTGGTCATTTTCACTTTCTCTATAAAATTCAAAATACCTTCCTCCAAATCAAATTTCATATCACCTTACAATGTTAATTGTAAACTAACAAAACTGTCACATGCCTATGTTTTAATAAATAAAGCCGTATACTATAAATATACACACAAGATACTTTGTGTGTAACTTAATTCTACTATAAAAAAATACGATTATATTTTAGTTTAATTTTTCATCTAGATCTAACCTACTCCCCCCAGAGTCTCGAATAGATTAGTATTTTCTCACCACTACTTTTAAAAGTAGTGGTGTTTTTTTTACATTTATAGTTTTTCTTTTTAACGTCATATTTTCTTCACATTTACTTGTTAGAATAACTTCATACCTTAATTAATAACTTTTAATTTTAATTTATTTCCCCGAATAAATTAAATAAGATGATCAACTTTCCCCGAAGTTAATCACCCTTACCCTTTTCCGACATTGCCTCCCCTTGTAATGTCGGTTTTTTATTTGCGTTCTATTTCTAGTAGTTGCTTTTTCATATTAATCCCACCGCGATAACCCCCTAAGCTGCCATCTTTTCTTAAAATACGATGACAAGGTATTACAATTAATATAGGATTACGACCAACTGCACTAGCAACAGCGCGAATTGCTTTAGGATAATCAACTTCTAAAGCTAACTCAGAATACGTTCTCGTTTCACCGTATGGAATAAGTTGAAGTTGTCCCCAAATTTCTTTTTGCAGCATCGTCCCACTCAAATTAAAATCAACGGGGATCGTAAATTTTTGAATTTCATGGTCAAAATAGGCTTGTAGTTCTTCAATTATACTTTTAAAAATCTTGTCATTCTCTTCGAATTTAGTTCTTGGATAAAATATTTCAATTTCACTTCTTAACCCATTAGGCGACCCAACAAAACTCAATCCTTTATCAGTCATCCCTAGCCAAAAATAATCCGTGCCATTAAACCAATTCATTAAGTACATGTCAAAATCTCCTATTCAATCCCAGACAAATTTGCGCCATGAACTTCTGCGATATTATATACGATGATAAATGCATTTGGATCAATCGTATGCACCTTATTTAACATTTGTTGATAATTTTGATTTTCAACAATAATCATCAACATTTCTTTGCTTTCACCTGAATAACCACCTTTAGCATCAAAGATTGTTAGACCTCTATCTATAGTTGTATTAATATCTTCTTTTAATTTTTTTAATCCCTCTTCTGTACTCATCACATATAAAACTTTTTTACGGTCCAATCCCGTTTCAATATAATTCATAATTAAATACGTGATTATTAAAGAAAAAATCGCTAAAATAAATGCTTCAGAACCCGAGACAAATATATTGAAAAAACACACAATACCATCAATTATTAATAGACTGGTTGCAGGTTTAATATTGAAATATTTTTTGATTATTAGTGGTGGAACCGTTGTTCCACCACTGGATGCATCAATTCGATAGAGAATTGATATTCCCACCGCAAAAACTGCGCCACCGACAATAACAGCTAATAATCTATCCTCGACAATATTTATTTGAGGCGTAATCGCTAAAAATAACGGTAATACAAAACTACCAATCATAATTTTTTTAGTCGTTGAACGCTCTAACATAAAATAAGCCAAGATCAATAGCGCCATGTTAATGCTCAATAATACAATCGAAACGTTCCAATTAAAAGCTGTTTCTAAAAGGATTGCAATACCAGTTGCACCACCAACCGCAACTTCTTGTGGTGCGTAGAAAAAATTAATACTTATTGCAATCATTTCTAACCCAATTAACATTAATAAAAATTGAATAACTTGTGGTTTCATCCTATTTATCATAAAGGCCCTCTTTCTGTTCTAAATTTGTAACCCCTTACTATTTAGCATACCGAATTTTATATCATAAAACAAATTTTCGATTTATGGCACAAAAAAAGCATCTCTAAACAGAGATGCTTTTACTACTTTATTCGAAACTTTCAGTTGTCATTGAAGCTTTGTATAAATCAATAACATCATTTACTGACATATCAACATAAACAGCACTATCTAATTTTCCAACTCTAACAGCTGATTCAGCCATTACTTTAAAGTTTGTTTCTTCATTGATGTCAACACCGGGTAACGTTGTTGGTACACCTAACGATTTAACCCAGTCATAAACTGATTGAATAGCTTTATCAGCAACGACTTGGTCATCATCATCTTGAATATGCCAAACATTGCGACCAAATTTAGCAAACTTAGAAACCGTATCCGCAGATAAAACGAATTTCATCCAACGAGGTGTTATAATACCTAGCCCAACACCATGAGTAATATCGTAGTACGCTGATAACTCATGTTCAATAGAATGGGATGTCCAGCCATCTTGATAACCTAATCGCATAATACCATTTAATGCCATTGTTGATGACCACATTAAATTAGCACGAGCATCATAGTTATCAGGTTCCGCAACTGCAATTGGTGCCCATTTAATAACTGTTCGCATGATACCTTCAATCATACCGTCAGAAACATCATTATTTTTTTCTTTATCAAAGTATTGCTCTGTCAAATGAGAGAAAATATCAATTGAACCAGCAGCAGTCTGCCATTTTGAAACACTCATTGTTAATGCTGGATCCAAGAATGAAACAGCTGGTGTTTTGGGACCAAAACTACCTATTTTTTCATTTGTTTCTGGATTTGAGATAACTGATCCAGCATTCATTTCAGTACCAGTAGCTGCTAACGTTAAAATATCGACAAAAGGTAATTGATCAATTTTGAAACGTTTTGAGGGGTCTAATGATAAATCCCAAGGATCTCCTTCATAAAATGCTGCTGAAGCAATCATTTTTGAAGCATCAACAACAGAACCACCACCGACAGCTAAAATAACATCAATTTTATTTTCTTTAGCTAACTTTTGACCTTCACGAACTGAACCCACTTTAGGGTTTGGTTCGATTCCTGCTAATTCAACAACATTTAAATCACTCAAAATTTTCTTTACTTTGTCATATAAACCTGAACGTTTAATTGATCCACCACCATATGTTAATAATACATTGGGACCAAATTGTGCAACCGCATCATGTAATTCTGTTTCGATACGATCTGAACCAAATCGAATATCAGTTGTATTTTTAAATTGAAAATCTTTCATAAATATAATCTCCTTTGTATTTTGAAGTTATAGTCAAAGTTATTTCAAATGAACAACTACATTATAACCCCTTTAGGCGATGTCATTCCAATACAAGCCTTTACTAAAAGAAGATTCACCATTTTACTGGTGAATCTTCTATAAATATAAACGATTATTGTGTGACTCTTTTAGCTTCATCTTTTGCATGAATCATGCTTAAAATTTTTCTTGAAATTGGTCCAACAATAATTAGTTGTAACGGTACCGCAACAATAATATTGTGTCCAACAGTAGAAAGATAAGCAGACCAGAAATGAGCAGGCATACCACCTTCAATAAGTAACCCATAAAGTGACATAAAAGCGACCATTCCACAAATCATCATTCCTGAGATTGCGAGAATCATTTGCCACATTTTATCATGATTAAGAGGTAACTTATCAGCAATTGCCATCGCAATTTTACCGACAACTAAAACATCTAAGATAAAAGCAACAATAAAACCAGGAATGAATCCAAGTAATAACGTCACAAGACCTAGTTTTCCGACTAATAATAAATTGTATGCACTCATAACGAAAACCATCATCGAGCACATTAATGTTGTAAAAATAATTCCTTCTTTTGCATTTGTTGGCATATATCATTCTCCTTAATAACTTTAATAAAATATAATGTTACACAAAATAACTCACTGTCATAAGTCTTTTTTTTGAATATTAAAGCATTCTCATTGTAAGCGATTAAATCGATTGATTGTGCTACCAATTACATTACGTTATACTATATCCATAACGATTAAGGGGAGATTTCTATGTTAATTGCACTTATATTATCTTGGATTGTTGCACTTGAACACTTATTTATTATGATTCTTGAACTATTTTTCTCAACTAGTTCAATCGCTCAAAAAGCCTTTGAATTAAGACCAGAATTTTTAAATCAGAAAGAATCAAAAGTATTAATGGCTAATCAAGGGCTATACAATGGTTTTATTAGTATCGGTCTAATGATTGTACTTTTCATTCTAACTGGTGCTGCGCTTAAATCAATGTTGTTGCTTTTTACAGGATTTGTTTTTATTGCTGCTGTTTTTGGTAGTTTAACATCTGCAAAAAAAATAATTTTAGTACAAGGATTACCTGCATTACTGGCCTTTATCGCAATTACTTTAGCTTTATAGACTAACTAAAATAACGTTAATCATTAAGATTAACGTTATTTTTTTACGCTATTTAATTTTTAACGCTTCAAGTTGAACCTCAATATCAGCTAATTTAACATCAGCCTCTAAAAGAGATGCAGCAGTATAAGCACTTTCGATTAAAGCTGTATCGTACAGATGAACTTTTTTATCTGTGAATTCCATGACCATATTTAAATTCATCTTAGCACTTCCTAAATCATAAAAAGCTAACAACTCATCGGCACTATTTTCGTCAAAAGCTGCTTGGATTTTATCAAATGATGTACCAACTCCGTTATCATCAGTCCCACCAGCTGTTGTGATTGAGACACTTGCTGCAACTTGATCTAATAGTCGCTTGATACCTTCTGCAATTTCAGGAACATGCGATACAATTACAACCCCATATGTCATACTAGCACCCCCGTTTCCAGTAATGCCTCAAATAAATAGCCACTCGACATAGCTCCTGGATCAACATGACCGACAGAACGTTCTCCGAGATATGATGCACGTCCCTTTGTTGCAACAAGCTCTTTGGTTGCTTCAACATCTGCTTGTATTTTTTCAACTGTTATTTGCTTCATTTTAATATCCCCTAAAACTGGATTCCAAACATCAATCATGGTTTTAGCTCCAACATCTGAATCACCGCGTCTTTTAATACCATCTAGTCCCGCAGCTATTAATTTAGCTGGATCATTTGTTTCTTTACTTAATTTAGACATTTCAATAAAAGCCGTTCCATAAAGTGGCCCAGAAGCACCACCAACAGATTTAATAAAGGCCATTGCGACACTTTTAAATAAGTCTGATAAGGATTCAAATTTTTGATTTTTTAATAAATCTTGAATTGTTTCGGCACCACGAGCCATATTATTTCCGTGGTCTCCATCACCAATTGGTGTATCTAGCTCACTCAAATAAGCTTTATTTTCACTTATTTTCTCTGAAAAAATCTGGAACCATTCTGTTGTATTTTCAATTGTTAGCATTTTATTATCTCCTCTTACCAAGCGATTGTATCTACCGTATAATTTAAATAAGAAAGCCATTTATCATCTTCAATTTTAAATAATGTCAAAGAAATTCCAGCCATATCTAATGATGTCATATAATTACCGACCTTTGTAAATGCGACATCGACTTTTTTATTATTTAATTGATCAAGCGTATCGTTCATAAAAATATATTGTTCCATTAACGGTGTTGCTCCTAATCCGTTAACTAAAACGGCATATTTATCATCAGATTTCATATCAAATGCAACTTTTAGTTTACTTAGTAACTCTTCAACCAATTCCTTAGAAGGTTTTAATTTTTCACGACGATATCCGGGTTCACCATGAATTCCTACGCCATATTCAACTTCATCATCTGCAAGTTCAAATCCTGGTTTACCAACTTCTGGGACGGTCGCACCACTCAATGCAATCGCAATTGTTTTAATATTTGGCATCACTTTTTTAGCAAGTTCATCTATTTCATCTAATGTAGCTCCTTGATCTGCAGCAGCACCCAATATTTTATGCATGAACACTGTTCCCGCAACACCACGTTTTCCTTGTGTATATAGACTATCTTCAACTGCAATATCATCATCTACAACAATTGATTTCACTTTAATTTCATCTATTTCAGCAAATTCTTTGGCCATATCAAAATTCATGACATCGCCGGAGTAATTTTTCACAATACAGAAAACACCTTTACCGTGATTAGCAGCTTTGATTGCTTCATAAATTTGGTCTGGCGTGGGTGAAGTAAAAACTTGTCCAGCAACTGCACCTGACAACATACCGGGACCTACAAAACCAGCATGGGCAGGTTCATGTCCACTTCCACCACCACTAATGAGTCCAACTTTATCTTCCATCGATGCCACATCACTTCTAACCATAGCTTCCGTACTATCAATTTTACGTAGGTATTGTGGATAAGCCTTAACTAACCCATTAACCATTTCACTTACAATATTTTTTGGATCATTAATTATTTTTTTCATAGTATCCCCTTTTCTGTCTGTTTTAGGTACTTCTCCATTATATTGCAAACGTTTACAAATAACCAATTAAACTAGCTTTTATTAATAATTCCATGACCATTCAATTCTCAAGACACAAAAAAAGAGTTTCCAAAATCATAACGATTTTGAAAACTCTTTTTGAAAGAACTAAATAATAAATTATTTAGCTGCGCTTGTACCGAACCATTCAATACGATCTTCAACAAGATCAGTGATTGCTTTTGTACCTGGTGCAAATAATTTACGAGGGTCATAACCTTTACCTTGTTGGTCTTTACCTTCTTCAATATATTTACGAGTAGCAGCAGCGAATACTAATTGACATTCAGTATTAACGTTGATTTTTGAAACACCCATTTTAATAGCTTTTTGGATTTGGTCTTTAGGAATACCTGAACCACCATGTAATACAAGTGGTTGTTCGATTACAGCAGCTAATTCAGCTAAGCGATCGAAGTTTAAACCAGTCCAGTTAGCTGGGTATTGGCCATGAATATTACCAATTCCACAAGCTAAGTAGTCGATTCCTGTTGCAGCAAGTTCTTTAGCTTCGTTAACGTCAGCTAATTCACCAGCTCCGACAATTCCATCTTCTTCTCCACCAATTGAACCAACTTCTGCTTCAACTGAGATACCTTTAGCATGTGCTAAAGCAACGATTTCTTTTGTTTTTTCTAAGTTTTCTGCAAATGGTAAATCATGACCATCAAACATAACTGAGTTGTAACCAACTTCGATACATTCTTTAGCAGCTTCAAAATCACCATGATCTAAATGCATAACAACGGGAACAGTGATACCCATTG
Organism: Dellaglioa sp. CoH-55-MRSF-6; assembly: GCF_056782215.1. The sequence continues at coordinate 189,576 of NZ_JBXAYJ010000001.1, read as the reverse complement.
ATTTAATAGTGTCTTGAACAAGGTGTAAAGCTAATTCATATCCACCCATATATTTTGCAGCACCCATTGATGTTTGGATTAAAACTGGAACACCTTTTTCTTGGGCTGCAGCAAGAATACCGCGAGTCCATTCTAAGTTGTTTGTGTTAAAAGCACCAACAGCGTAATGACCTTCACGAGCAGCGTTAAACATACTTGTACCATTTACTAATGACATTTGAAGTCCTCCTAGATAAATTACAATACGTCTGTATTGCATTTTTTAATACAGGTACATTTTAGCACATTTAATCATCAGATAAAACTTTCATTTTTTAAATAAAACTAATTATCAATAATTTTAATATAAAGGCAACCGTTCATCATTGATTTAACAGACTTACACACTAACATCTTCAAATTTAAATTCATTGATATTAATTAAACCCATATCAGTTATTTTCAATTCCGGTATCACCGCTAACGACATAAAGCTTAATGTCATCACAGGATCCACCGTATCATTAATGCCGAGCTCTCTATAAGCAACTTTATTAAATAGTTCAAGCTGTTCTGATATCCATTCTCCAGATTGGTCACTCATCAATCCGCCAATTGGCAATGGAATTGATATTAAAACTTTGTTATCTTTTGTCAGGACCATCCCACCTTGAATATCTTTCAAAGTCTCAATTGCCAACGCCATATCTTGATCATTAGTTCCTGTTGTAATTAAATTATGTGAATCATGTGCAATAGAAATAGCAATTGCCCCATGTTTAATACCGTAATCTTTCAAGACACCCGTGAAAATATTTCCCGTTTCATGGTGCCGTTCAATAACTGAAATTTTAGAAACTGGAATACTTGAATCGTAGATAAAATTACCTAGTTCATCACGACTAACATTAATTTCTCTATCTATTGTAATTGCTTCGTTAGGAATTACTTCAATTGCATGAACTCTATTACTTGTTAGAGGCAGAACTAATTTTTCTTGACTAAAGTTAGCTAAATGGACTGACGATTGGACACTATCAATTGTATAGCTTTTAGTTTCTAGTAAATATTTTCCCTCTTCAGCAACTTTTTCACCAGCAATATAGACACTTGAAATTAGCATATCCGTTAAATCACTAATAATTGTTAAGTCTGCTCTAAGTCCAGGTGCAATAGCACCTCTATCTTTAAGCTCACAACACTCAGCGGTATTAAGTGTCGCCATTTGAATGGCAACTAAAGGATCTATACCTTCTTCGATACAAATTTTCAAACTATTATCTAAATGACCCTTTTCAATAATTGTTTTCGCTTGGACATCATCTCCACATAGAATGGCCCTTCTAGAATTAGTGGTTGTGACACCTTTTAATAGTGTTCTTAAATTATGCGTGACAGATCCTTCACGTAGGAAGACGTACATACCACGGCTTAATCGATTTTGCATTTCTTCAAGGGTTGAGCATTCATGATCATTTTGAATTCCTGCGGCAATATAGGCATTTAAATCTTTGTCATAAACTTGAGGACTATGCCCATCAATTCGTTTATTTAAATTTTTTGCGACCAGTAATTTATCTAAAATATCACTCTCAGCATTAATCACACCAGGGAAATCCATAAATTCAGCTAAGCCACTTGTCTCATTATTCGTGAGTGGTTTAATCATGTCTTTGGCCGAAATAACCGCTCCAGAATTTTCCATTTTTGTTGCTGGAACGCATGAAGGCAGCATGTATTGGATATTAAGGGCTGTTTCTTTAGCTGCATTAATCATATAGTCGAGTCCAACTAGGCCCGCTACATTCACAATTTCATGTGGATCTGCCATGACCGTTGTTGTCCCATGCGGCGTTATTAAACGGCCAAACTCTTCTGGTCCAACGTAGGCAGATTCTATATGAATATGTGGATCAATAAATCCTGGTGAAATATATTGACCATGAACATCAACCGTCTTATCCCCATCATATTGGCCACCGATTCCAGCAATAAGGCCATCAACAATTGCGACATCCCCAGTCATTACCTGTGCATTATAAACATCAATAATTTTGCCATTAGTTAAGACTAAATCAGCAGGAATTCGGCCAGCAGCAACATCAATTAACTTCTTTAAATTTTCTTTTTCCATCATAACTCCTTATCCTTTAAGAGATGATATCTTAATAATTGGATCAACTATTTCTAAAGCGACACAATCTACCATGCCTAAATCAGTAATTGCCAAATCTGGAATTGCCGTAATTGGTAAAAATGACATATAAAATATTGGATCAGGTAAATCACTACCCATTAAATTTGACCCTTTTCTTAGCGCAATTTCGCCAGTTTCAATTTCACTTGGTAATAAGTCGCTCATGATACCACCCACAGGTAATGCTAAAAATGAAATAATTTTTCCATCAATAACAACAATTTGACCACCGCCTGCTTTAATTAATTCATTTGTAGCAATCGACATATCATTTGCATTGACACCCATAACGACAATATTATTATCATCAGGTGCAGAAGATGATGCCATTGCCCCTTTTTTCAAGCCCCATCCAGATGTAAATCCAAGTGCCTGATTTCCATTTTTACCAAATCGTTCTAATACAGAAACTAAAGCGACATCTTTTTCTGGACTAGGTTGTACGATATTATTTTCTATCGTTAATTCAACATCTTTTCTTTTTCGAACAAAAGCACCCTGACTATTAATTGTTTGGACAGTTGCCATTCCTACTTTTTCATTAACTTTATATTCAAAATCTTTTTCAGAGGTTAACTCATGCTTCAACTGGCCTTTAAATAAATTACTTCTGATTGGTGCAATCAACATTTCACTTATTTTTTTATTTTTGGCAACAACTTTGCCCCGACTAATAACCATTTCTACATTAAATGAACTTGGCTGATCAACAATCAATATGTCAGCAAGTCTTCCTGGCGATACAGACCCAACTTGATCATCAATTCGATAAGCTTCAGCACTATTTATTGTTGCCATTTGAATTGCTGTAATTGGTTCTACACCTGCTTGAATAGCTAATTTAACAAGGTTATCAAGATGTCCTTTTTGTAAAATATCAGATGCAGTTACATCATCTGTACAGAAACTAACATGTCGTGCAATTGCTGGATTAACTTCAGTAACTGCTCGAATATTTTCTGCCAAGAAATGTGTAACGGATGATTCCCTGATTAAAATATTCATCCCATTCCGTGCTTTTTCAACAAGCTCCTCATGACTATAACTTTCATGATCTAAGCGAACACCACTTGCTAAATACTCATTCAATTTCAATCCGGTTGCCATTGGTGCACAACCGAAAATGGGTTGGTGATTATTTTGTGCGTGAACCAACGTTTTTAACGTATCTTCATCTTGTGTTTCAACAGCTTCTCTAACCGTTTCCCAGATACCGTAACATTCTGTCCATTTTTGAATTGTTTCTTGAACATCTGAATCGATGTTAAAAGCAATTGTTGATTTTGGAATTGTATATGGTGTCTTATATGGTGCACCCCAAAATAAATTAAGCGGTAATTTTTCTACCTCTTTAAAAACTTCTTGAACACCTTCTAGTCCGGCAACTGATATTGTTTCATCTAAACCAGAAATAATACTCGTTGTTCCAAAAGGTACAACAGCATTAGCAAAACTTGTCATACTCATTTTGCTACATTCAACGTGAATATGTCCGTCAATTAATCCTGGCGTTATATACTTTCCAGTTGCATCTATATGTTCCGTATCATTGCCGATATAAGCTTCAATATTACCTATCGCAACAATTTTCTCTTTATAGATAGCTACATTTGCTTGATAAATCTCACTTGTCATAACATTAACTAACTTGCCATTTTCGATTACTAAATCTGCAGGAATTTTTGCTGCACCTGCAGAAATATAGTCTTTTAACTGTGCTAACGTCTGTGTCATTTAGTTATCCACCCATCAATTTTATATGTTATTGAAGAATATTTAATACGTAAAGTAAGAATAGGAATACAAAGAACAAGATATACATTACAGGCCCGATTTCTTTTCTACGACCTGCTGCCATCATTGTAATTGGGTATAATACGAAACCAAAGGCAATACCATACGAGATGTTGTAAGTTAAAGGCATTCCGACAACCATTAAAAATGCTGGTACTGCTACTTCAAATCGACCCCAATCAATACCCTTTAATGATTGTGCCATTAAAATACCAACAACGATTAAAACGGGCGCCGTCACTTGTGATGTCACAACTGTCAGAAGTGGTGAAAAGAATAAACTTAGAACGAACATAAACCCGACAACTAATGATGTCAGTCCAGTTCTTCCCCCAACTGCAATTCCAGCTGATGATTCAACATAAGCAGCAGTTGGTGTTGTTCCCAGAACAGATCCGGCTAACATTGAAGCAGAATCAGATAATAACGCGCGACCAACTCGTGGCATTTTATTATTTTTCATAAATCCTGCTTGAGTAGCTAACCCGATTAAAGTTCCCGCCGTATCGAAAAAGGCTACCATCAAGAATATTAAAACAACAGACCAAAGTTGAAGTGAGTTAATTTTATGTAAATTTTCAACCCCTACTCCAAATGTTGGTGCCAAACTTGGAACAGAAGAAATAATATGTGTTGGTAATTTGATAAGTCCCATAACTAACCCTAAAATAGTTGTCGCAACCATTCCAATAAAGATTGAGCCAGGAATTTTTTTAGCCATTAAGATAACAATCACAACGAGTCCAAAAATTGTCAGCCATGTAGTTGGCACCGTTAGTGAACCAATCGCGACCAATGTTGATTGGTTTCCAATGATAAGTCCACCTTCTTGTAATCCAACAAAAGCGATAAACAACCCAATACCTGCGGCCATTGCTAATTTTAAGTCATGTGGAATTGCATCTATCACAATTTCACGAATTTTAAAGAACGTAATAAGCATAAAGATAATTGAGGCAACCACAACACCGGCCATTGCCGTTTGCCATGGAATACCCATTCCAATAACAACTGAATAAGTAAAGAATGCATTGTCACCTAATCCTGGAGCAATTGCGATAGGATAATTAGCTAAGAATGCCATCAAGAAACAACCGAACGCGGCAGATATTGCTGTTGCTGTAAACACAGCTCCTTTGTCCATACCCGCAGCGCCCAAAACTTGAGGATTAACGAATAATATATAAGCCATAGATACGAAAGTTGTTAATCCAGCCATTGATTCACGTTTAACCGTTGAACCTGACTCATTAATATGAAATAACCGATCAAAAATACCTGATTTTCCCTCTGTATTATTCATGCAATATAATCTCCCTATGTTGTGATTTTTTATATTATGTACAGTATATTACGCGAATTAAATAAAAAATCAATACAAAATACGCACTTTTGTAGATTTATTAACATTTAAAGTTCGTGTTTTGACTATTTTCAAAAATAAAAAAACTGTTAAAAAGGTTTTAACAACCAATCTAACAGTTTTTAAGTGCTAACTAACTTTTATATTTTTTTAATTTCCGTAAGGATTATCGATTAATTTAGTACGTTTAACTTCATCAATATTATGCGTTCCAGTTAATTGCATTGTTAATTCTAATTCATGTTGGAAGTAATTAAAGACATTTTGAACACCTTTATGACCACCAAGTGCCAAGCCATAAACAACTGGGCGACCGATTGCAACTAAGTCTGCACCACTTGCTAAGGCTTTATAAACATGAGCTCCACGTCTTACACCACTATCAAAGACAACAGGCACACGCTTATCAACAGTTTCTGCTACTTCTTGAAGTGCATCAAATGCAGCGATTCCGCCATCAATTTGACGACCACCATGATTTGAAACCCAGACGCCACCAGCACCTGAATTAATTGCAACACTTGCATCTTCTCCACCTTGGATTCCTTTAACAAAGACAGGTAAACCTGAATATTCTGCTAAGAATTCAACATCTTTTGGACTTAAGCGTTGCTTTGCTGAACCATAAACAGCATCCATTGTTTGACCAACACCACTTTGATAAGCTTGAACAATTGGCATTGCTAGTGGGAAAGTGAATCCATTACGTTTATCTGTTTCACGATTACCACCAACAGTTGCATCAGCAGTTAAAACAATTGCTTTAACCCCATTAGCTTTTGCTTCATCCATAATATTACGATTAATACCATCGTCTTTACTCATATAGAATTGGAACCATTGTGGTTGACCATTAGCTTGACTTGATATTTCTTTAAATGATTTCGTTGCAAATGAACTTGCTGTGTAGATTGAACCATAATCTGAAACACCCTTAGCGCTATCAATTTCACCTTTAACATGAGCTAATGCATGTGCAGCAACTGGTGCCATAATAATAGGCGATGTGATTTCATCTCCGAAAATAGTTGTTTTTGTATCGGGATGATCAATTTCTTGTAACACTCTAGGTCTAATTAGTTTATGATTAAATGCCTTTATATTTTCTTCTAAAGTATACAAATCTCCAGCTCCACTAGAGATATAACCAAATCCACCCTTTGGAATAATCTTTTCTGCATCTTTTTCTAAATCAAAAGCATTAATAACGGTAATATCTTTTTCTAAATCGCTTGTAATGTAATCTGTCATATTAAACTCCCCTTTTATGTTGCACCCAACTTATCTTGTCTAAATAATAGCACTGAATAAAGCATTGTGCAAGCGTTTGCACACATAACTACTAATATTTTTTTATCTATAAATATTAACTACTACTAACACTATTCTATTAATTAAAAATGAGATAATTCACCATTTAATTAGGTAAATTATCTCATTCCATTTAAAGCTAAATATCGTTACGTCTATAGTCCATTAGTCCATGACTAATTTCAGCTGTTTGCCCATATACCTTCGTATAAAGTTGGTATAATTTTCCCTATCTCATCCCTATAAATAATTCAATTTTCCTCTAAAATCTTCAATACTTTGGTACCCTTTTTCTGCCATAATTTCTTCTAGCTCAGTTGTTAGTCGTTCAAAAACAGCGGGTCCTTCAACCATCAACGCTGTTCCAACTTGCACCATACTTGCTCCACATAGAATATGTTCAAAAACATCTTTACCAGTTTGAATGCCACCAGTTCCGATTACTTGAATATTCTTATTTAATCGTTGATAGAACGCATGTACATTAGCTAAAGCAGTCGGCTTAACATATTCGCCGCCAATACCACCAAAACCTTGCTTGGGTTTAATAACGACCGTTTCTGTATCATCATTAATATATAGTCCATTCCCAATACTATTGATACTATTGACATAAGACAATGGATATTTATTTAAAATAGCAGCCATTTGATCAAAATGAATAATATCAAAGTACGGTGGTAATTTAACTCCTAACGGTTTGTGATAACTATTAAAAACAGCTTTTAATATCGCATCAACTGTTTCAAAGTCATAACCCGTTTGGGGCTTTCCTGGTACATTAGGACAAGATAAATTTAATTCAACAATTCCTGCAAAATCTGAATCTGTTACTTTTTGAAGTAACTCGAGATCTTCCGCTAGATTAAAACCCGTAATTGATAAAAAGTATGTTTTACCAGGATGGTTTATCTGATTTTGAGAGACAAAATCTAAATAGTAATCAACGCCATTATTTGGTAAGCCCATTGAATTAATACTACCGAATTCTGTTTCAAAATAACGAGGTTCTGGATTACCCTTACGTGGTTGAAGCGTGCCACTCTTCGTTACAAAAGTTGCCGCCTTAGAACTTTCGACGGCAAGTAATTCGTCGCTATCCATACAATAAACACCCGATGCATTCATCATACAATTATCAAAATTTGAACCCGCTAAAGTCGTTGCTGTTGAAATCAAAAAAATCCCTCCTTCATATTGATACTAGTATACCTTATCAAAATTCAAATTGTTACTTTTTTCACAAAAAAAGACAGCGATATCATTCGCTGTCTTAAACGTTTTATTTTAAAATAATTTGGTAAGCATATCGTGCTGAGTTAACGCCATCTTCCATATGAATGATACCTTTATAATCAAATCCATTTGAGGTAATGACATGTTGCATCCCTTTATTTTCAGGATGTGTATCAACGCGAACATCTTTGTAACCCAATGATCTCGCAATTGTTAATAAGCCTGAAATCATTTTTTCTGATAAACGTTGACCTCTAAATTTTGAAGAAACAGCAACTCGATGAATAGCCGAATAACGTGCTTGTGGGCCATTAATCCATTCGCCATCTTCAATGTTAAGATACATAGGATCTATTCCTAGCCAAAGTGCAGCAGTTCCTGCGATTTCATCTCCAACCATTAAGACATAAGTCAATTGATCTTTAATATCTTGTTCTAAATGGTTCGCCGCCGGGTAAGCACCTTGCCATTGGTCAATTCCCTGTTCTTTAAGGTAAGCTTTTGCTTCCTCAATAATTCCTGTAATTGCTGGTAAGTCTTCTGGCGTTGCCAGTCTTAAGTAAGATACAGTCACTGTTACACATCCTTTATTATGCTTAATCTATTCGTATAAATACGATTGAAAAATTATTATATCGCATAATTTATCAATATACAATAAAAATACCCTTTAAAATTTACTATAAAAAACCTCTATTATTGAATTAAAATTCAATAATAGAGGTTTAACTTAATAATAAATTATTTCAGACATTTAACCTATGCTACAGCTAAGAATAACCCTGCGGCAATCACTGCGCCAGCAAATGGTCCGAAAATTGGTACCCAACTATATGACCAATCTGATCCACCTTTGTTCGCAATTGGTAAAATAGCATGTGCAATACGAGGACCTAAATCACGGGCCGGATTAATTGCATAACCAGTTGTCCCACCAAGTGAAAGACCAATACCAACAATTAAGATACCAACAACGACTGGTGTTAAACCATCTGTAAAGTTACCTTTTGTGAATGCTAGCAAACTAAAGATTAAGACAAATGTCCCAATTAATTCACTTAAAAAGTTATATAGATTACTTTTTATTGCAGGAGCAGTTGCGAATGATCCAAATATTGCATCAGAATCTTTCGTCTCTTTCCAATGTGGCATGTATTGAACCCATACCAGAAAAGCACCAACGATACCACCAGCAACCTGGACAACCATATATGGTAATACAGAAGACCAAGCAATCTTACCAACAATTGCCATTGCCAAAGTTACAGCTGGATTCAAATGTCCTGGTCCCATAAAGGCTGACGCATAGACACCCAAGGTTACGGCAATTCCCCAACCTAATGTGATTGCAATCCAACCAGCACCTTCAGCTTTTGACTTACGTAACGAAACACCAGCAACAACCCCATTACCTAATAATACTAAAATCATTGTGCCTAAAAATTCACCCAAAAGTTGCGTCATAAGACTTGTTGTCATCACACTCACCCCTATTTTTGATGGTTATTTTAAGTAATTCATATCTGATTCTGCAATTGTTGCATCTAAATCTGCAGTTTGTTTTGCTTTTTCTTCTTTAGTCCAGCTATAGTAACTTGCCATTTCGTTAATTACGCCAACTTTAACAGCATCTAATGTATCGCGATGGAAAAGAATATGGTTAGTACGACGCATTAAGTAATCAGTTGGTGTTAACGTCATTTCTTCTTCCATTGAATAGTGAAGACTAGCTGTTTCACCTAAAGAAAGTCCTTCTGCTGCTTTAACGTGAGTCATTTGACTAAATACACGTGCTGCATTTGAACCAAATAAGTTAGCAAATACTGTAGCTTCTTCTTCAGTCAACCCATTGTCCATTCCTTGTTTTGCGAAGAAACTAATTGTTGCTTCAACGTTGTTAGGATCAATATCACCACCTGAAACAGGTAAGTTTTTAGAATCAATCGCATTGAATTCTTGACTATAATTATCTTTCAATAATTTTGTAATTGCAGCCATGGCACCGGCAGCCATCTTACGGTAATCTGTAATTTTACCACCAGCTAATGTTAATAAGCCATCTTTTGAAATAGTCAATGAACTTCCACGTGAAACTTGTGATGCACTTGTCTTATCTTCAGAAAGTGTACTTTCCAAATCATTCAAGACATCTTCAACATCTGTTTTAGTTACTTCATCTTTTTCAAAACGTTCAATAACGTTAATAACATCATTGAAACTCTTCTCACTAATTTTACCTGAGTTTCCACCATTGTAATCTGAACTTCCGTTTGATGAAATCAATGGACGTAATCCAGCCCAACTTGATTCAATATCACTAATTTTGACATTAGCTGTTGGGAAACGTTCGTTAATAATATCAAGTAAGTAATCAGCATCTTCTTGTTCAACACGAGGATGTTCAAAATCACCATGGAAATCAGTATCTGTTGTTCCAAAATATGTTTTATCTTCTCTTGGCACAACGAAGATCATACGACCATCTTGTTTTCCAGAATCAAAGTATGTTGGTTGTGGTACATTTAATTTTTTAGAATCAACAACTAAATGAACACCTTTTGTTGGGCGCATTTGTGGTACAAAATCTTCATCAGTATCCATTTTACGGATAAAATCAGACCATGGACCCGTTGTATTAATAACATATTTAGCATGAATATCAAATTCTTCGCCACTAATTAAATCTAATACATGAACACCAGTAATTTTACCGTCAGCATGCAATAAGTCTAAAGCCTTGATACGACTAACCATCAAGCCGCCATCTTCATGTGCTTTTTTGATATTTTCAATAACTAAACGTGAATCATTATTCTTAAAATCAAGGTAGACACCGCCACCCATTAATTTATCAGATTTTAATTGTGGTTCGCGTTGTAAAACTTCTGCTTTAGAAATTGTGTAGTTAACCCATTGAGGATCAACAACACCTGCCAATTGATCATATAAATTCATTGCAACTTTTACTGAGAACATATCAAAAGTTGCGCCGGGTTCATCATAAATAGGCAATAACATTGATTGTGGACGTGGAATATGTGGTGCAATATGTTGAACCACTGCACGTTCTTGAACAGTATCAGAAACAACTCCGACGTCGAATGTCTTCAAGTAACGAATACCACCATGAACTAATTTTGTTGAACGCGATGATGTTCCTTCAGCGAAATCTTGCATTTCAATTAATCCGTTATTTAAACCCATAGCACTTGCTTGAATAGCAACGCCGGCACCGGTGATACCACCACCAATTGTTAATAAATCCAATTCTTCATTCTTTAATCGTTCGATATCTTGTTTTCTTGATGTTGCTGAAAATGACATAGTTGTATCCCCCTTATTTATTGTTTTTCTTCATTGGTTTATGTTTAAATACTCGAGTTGCTTCAACCGCTTGTTGCCAACCTGCGTATAGATCTTCGCTTTCTTCCACAGGCATTGTTGGTTTAAAAATATCCCCTTCAGTATACTCAGCTTTGAGTTCTTCTAGGTCTTTCCAATAACCAACGGCTAATCCAGCTAAGAAGGCTGCTCCTAAAGCAGTTGTCTCAAGGTCATGAGCACGTTCGATAGGTGTATTTAAAATATCTGCTTGGAAATTCATCAGATAATCATTCTTAGCTGCACCACCATCAACTTTTAGTAACGGAATTTTAATTCCCGTATCTAGTTCCATTGTTTTCACAACATCTCTAGTTTGGTAAGCCAATGATTGTAACGTTGCTTTAATGAAATCTTCACGTGTTGTTCCACGAGTAATTCCAAAGACTGAACCTCGTGCATCAGGATCCCAATAAGGTGCTCCCAATCCTGTAAAGGCAGGTACAACATAAACTTCATTATCATTCGTCGATTCTTTAGCTGCTTGTTCTGTGTCTGGTGCATGTTCCACCAAGCGCATCCCGTCTCTTAACCATTGAATTGCTGAACCAGCAACGAAGATACTACCTTCCAAAGCGTAATAAACTTTACCATTAATCCCATAACCAATTGTCGTTAATAAATTATTTTTAGATAATTTAGGTTCTGTCCCTGTATTCATGACAATAAATGAACCTGTTCCATAAGTATTCTTAACCATTCCTGGTTCAAATGCCATTTGACCAAACAAAGCAGCTTGTTGATCTCCAGCCATTCCTGAAATTGGCACTTCACTACCATAAAAATGATAATCTTTCGTATGTCCGTAAACTTCAGAATTTGATTTAACTTCTGGTAACATAACTGCTGGAATATTCATAATTTTTAGAATTTCTTCATCCCACTTCAAATCATGAATGTTAAATAACATTGTCCGACTAGCATTAGAATAATCAGTTACATGTGTTTCGTCACCTGATAATTTCCATGTTAACCAAGTATCAATAGTTCCAAAAAGTAATTCGCCTTTTTCGGCTCTTTCTTGGGCGCCATCAACATGATCTAAAATCCAACGAATTTTAGTTGCTGAGAAGTAGGCATCTATCAGTAATCCTGTCTTTTCATGAATTAATTCATCATAGCCATCTTGTTTTAATTGTTCCGCAATTTCTGCCGTTTGACGTGATTGCCAAACAATTGCGTTGTAGATGGGTAATCCCGTTTTCTTATCCCAGATAACAGTTGTTTCACGTTGGTTGGTAATCCCAACTCCTGCTATTTGCTTAGGTTTAATCCCGGAATCGATAAATGTATTTGCGATTGTCGATAATACTGCGTTCCATATCTCATTTGCATTGTGCTCAACCCAGCCAGGTTGAGGAAAATATTGTGGAAATTCGCGTTGTGCATCAGAAACTTTCTGACCTTTGTGATTAAATATAATTGCTCTTGTACTTGTCGTTCCTTCATCAATAGATAAAATATATTTTTCCAAATAACTCACATTCTTTCTTTTTAATTATTTATGAAAACGCTATCATTTACCAATATGGATATTATACATCTTCAAAAATACGTTGTCAATTAGATTGCGCAAAATACATTGTTACAAAATTTGTTATTCTCCCTCGTTTTGTAAACCTTTTCTTAAAATTATGGTATATTGGGACTAGTACCAATATGATTTTAATCTAGGGAGGTTATACTTATGAAAGCATTTGGCTTTAACCAATATGGTGACGCAACCGTATTTGAGGAATTAAAAGTTAATCCAGAAGTAGCGCTTAAATCAAAACAGGTTAGGGTTTCAATCGAAGCGATTGGCATTAACCCATTTGATGCAATTTTACGTGCCGGTTATATGAAAGACGTTATGCCTTTACCATTTCCAATTGTACCTGGAGGTGACGTAACGGGTATTATTACTGAAATTGGCGATGAAGTTACTCATTTTAATATCGGTGATGCTGTTGTTGTTCATAAGGCTTTCGGTGGCTACGCAGAAGAACTTGTCGTCTTTACATCACATATTGCTAAGCGACCTGATAATATGACGATTGCTGAAGCTGCTGGGCTACCAACACCTGGTATAGCGGCATACAATATTTTGAACTTTTTTGCAAAAGCAAGGGCTGGTGAAACCATCTTTATTGAAGGCGCTTCTGGAAGTGTCGGATCGATTTTAGTGCAACTTGCTAAATTGATGGAATTAACTGTTCTCGCTAGTGGTTCAAGCACCAACGAACCCTATGTTCGTCGACTAGGTGCAGATCATTATAGCGCCTACGATAAAGAAAATCCCGCCGAAACTTTTAAAGATATGGCTGACATTGTTGTTGATGCAACTCCTGGCGGTCTTGGCAGTGAGGTAGGCGTCAAAGCATTGAAGACAAACGGCAGAATGGTATCGTTAGTTAGCGTTCCAACCGACTCTGTTCAAGCATCAAAGCCACTCGCAGATTACTACCTTGTTGAGAATGTTAAAGAGTTAAAAGATAGTGACACGCTAACTTTCTTAACAGATTTAATGATGCAAGATGAATTAGAAATTAAAATAGCAAAAAAATATCACTTTAATTTAACCGATATTATTGAAACCCATAAACAATTAAATTCACCACATAATGCAGGTAAAATGGTTATAATCGTTAAAGGAAATTAAAAGTCTAAGGAGCATTTATTATGTCAGTAAACGAAAAGTTAACACAAGATGTTTATAAAGATTTAGGTGAAGCTGTTAATTTCACCATTCTAAACTTAAATCACAAAGATCAAAAAGTTGAATTAGAAGCAGTTCAAGAGCTATCTGACCGTATTCCGGCCATCATCCGTAGTATGAACGTTCGTTATCCAAAAGCTAACTTAAAAGTTGCCTTTGGTTTTGGCTCTGATGCTTGGGATTATCTTTTCCCTGATGCTATCAAACCTGTTGAACTTACCCATTTTAAAGAAATTGTTGGGCCTAAATACACTGCCATTTCAACTCCTGGCGATTTATTCTTTCATGTTCGCGCTGGTGAAAGTGCTGTTGTCTATGAAGTTATGGCGCAATTTATGCTTTTCATTAAGGATGTCACAACTGTAGAAGATGAAACACACGGCTTCCGTTATTTTGAAGGCCGCGCCGTTATTGGTTTCATTGATGGTACTGAAAACCCAGATGTTAATGAAGCACTCGATTACGCCGTTATTGGGGGCGAAGATCCTGATTTTACAAACGGTTCTTATGCTTTTGCTCAAAAGTATATCCATAATATGGCCGCTTGGAATGCCTTAAAGACTGAAGACCAAGAAAAAGCAATTGGTCGGAAGAAAGATTCTGATTTAGAATTAACTGACGAAGAAAAATTACCAAATTCTCATAACGTTGCTTCACAAGATATGAAAGATGGCATTGAGCATAAAATTGTCCGTATGAACGTTCCCTTCTCAGAACCTGGGAAAGACATTACAGGGACATACTTCATTGGTTACGCACGTCATTTTGCAGTAACTAATCGAATGCTCATTAATATGTTCGAAAGTAAAAGTGATCGATTATTAGATTTCAGTACCGCTGAAACCGGTAATTTATTCTTTATCCCTTCAAAAACAACTTTAGAACAAATTGTGGATGGAAATCTATAACACGAAAGTCTGAGATTATTTTTTCAGATGCAGATAAAATTCTCAATTATTATCATTAGAAATCTAAATCGGTGCTTACGAATCTTTATTTTCGTAAGCACCGATTTTATTTGATATAAATCATATTTGATTACTCTTCTTACACAAAAAAAGGATATCGCTTTAACAGCGATATCCTTTAAAATATTAATTATTTTTTAATTTCAACATATTCAAGATCAAACATCTTAGCAAGATCAACAACTTGTTGTTCCTTCACGTTCATTGAAAGAACAGTATGATGACCACCACCATTTTCAATCCATGAATGAACGCCTTCTTTAAAACTTGGTTCTGGAATCCATAATTGACGAGCTACTGGCAAGTTAGGAGCTTCAACTTCTGGTTTTTGACCTTCAACAGAGTTAATTAATAATTTGTATTCAGTACCAAAGTCAGACATTGAAACAACGACACCTTTACCATTTGAACCATCAAAGATCAAACGAGCTGGATCTTCGCGGTCACCAATACCTAATGGATGTACTTCCACGCGTGGTTTTGTTGAAGCTAATGTAGGATCAACTTCTAACATATGTGAACCAAGAGTTACTTCATGACCCGCACGTAAATCATACGTGTAATCTTCCATAAATCCAGTAGCTTTATTATGTGCAAGAACCTTCATCAAACGGTCGATTGCAGCAGTCTTCCAGTCACCTTCACCAGCGAAACCATAACCTTCAGCGTTTAAACGTTGAACAGCCATACCTGGTAATTGTTTCATGCCCCAAAGATCTTCGAAGTTAGATGTGAATGCATTGTAGCCACCACGTTCCATAAATTTACGTAAAGCAATTTCAATTCTAATTTGTTCTTTAACATGGTCTTCGTAGAAGGCAGGATCGTTGTCGCCAACAACCATATCGTACATACTTTCACATTCTTTATATGTTGCATTAATTTCAGCGTCAGTTACTTCTTTCATTTCAGCAACTAAATCACCAATACCAAAGTAATCTACAGTCCAACCAAATTTGATTTGTGCTTCAACTTTATCACCATCTGTAACGGCAACATTACGCATGTTATCGCCAAAACGAGCAACTTTAATGTTGAAACTTTCACCGTAAGCAACAGCAACATCCATCCAGTCAGCAATTTGTGATTGAACTGCTTCATCTTTCCAGTAACCAACAACAACTTTATTATGTTTTTGAAGACGAGCATTGATAAAGCCGTATTCACGGTCTCCATGAGCACTTTGGTTTGTGTTCATGTAATCCATATCAATTGTTGACCAAGGAATATTTTCACCAAATTGTGTTGCTAAATGTAGCAATGGTTTTTGTAATAATTTTGTTCCACGAATCCAGTTTTTAGCAGGTGAGAAAGTATGCATCCAAGTAATCACACCAGCAACTTTGTCTTCAAAGTTAGCTTCTTTCATGATGTTAGTAATAACTTCAGCAGTTGTTGCAACTTCTTTAAAGACAATTTTGTATGGTAGTGAACCACTAGCATTTAAATTATCAATAATTTTTTCTGCATCACCTTGAACAACGTCTAAAACATCTTGACCGTATAAACCTTGACTACCGACAACGAACCAAAATTCTTTTTCACTAACTTTTAACATAATATAATTCCTCCTAATAGTTTATTATTTTTAAAAACGTGTTTTAGTGTTTAATTTGACCATAATATGCATTTTTACCATGTTTTCTTAGGAAATGCTTATCCAATAAGTATTGTGGCATGTCAATTGCATGTGGATTCAATTGCAATGTATGATAAGTCATCTTTGCAACTTCTTCTAAGACAACAGCATTATGCACAGCATCTAAAGCAGATGTACCCCATGTAAATGGACCATGATCATTAACCAAAACAGCTGGAATTTGATCAGGATCGAGTCCACGTTTTTTGAACGTTTCGACAATCACGTCACCTGTTTGTTTTTCATATTCTGTGACAACTTCAGCTTCATTCATGATACGGCTTGCTGGAACTGAGCCATAAAAGGTATCTGCATGTGTTGTACCGGCTGCTGGAATATCCAAGCCTGCTTGTGCGAATGAAACAGCCCAAGGTGAGTGAGTATGAACGACACCTTTAATATTAGGGAAGTTATTGTATAGAATGCGATGCGTTTCTGTATCGCTTGAGGGATTCATATCACCCTCAATTTTCTTACCGTCTAAATCAACAACAACCATATCTTCAGGTTTTAAATCATCGTAATCAACACCAGATGGTTTGATGACGAATAACCCTTTTTCACGATCGATTCCACTCACGTTACCCCATGTAAAGGTAATTAAGTTGTACTTAGGTAACAGCATGTTAGCATCGTACACTTCTTGTTTTAGCTTTTCTAACATATATACTAGTTCCTCTTTTCTTCCTTAATTTTTTTTATTGCCTCTGACTCAATAGACAAGCCAGCTTCGTATCTAGCTATAAATGTATTGTAACCTTCTACACCTTCAGGTTCTGGGCTTAACGTCATACTTTCTGGGTCTACAAAAACTTCATGATCTAAGAAGTCTTCTAAGCTTTGACCGTTATTATTTTTCTTAGCAAATATTGCTAAGACAGCCATTCCCCAAGGTCCACCCTCACCAGCAGTATTCATAACCGTAATTGGAATATTCAACGTATTAGCTAATACTTGTTGTCCGATTACAGCTGTTTTTAAAATACCACCTTGAGCAATCATTACATCAGTTTGGATATGTTCTTCTTGACTTAAAATATCCATTCCAATCTTAAGTGGTGCAAATGCCGCATATAATTGCGTCTTGATGAAGTTAGGTAATGTAAAGTTACTGTTAGGTGTTCGAACAAATAATGGACGACCTTCAGGCATATGTGTAATATTTTCACCTGATAAGTAACTATAATTCATTAATCCACCTGCATCGGCATCAGCATGAGTTGATTCTAAGAATAATCGTTCATACAACTGATCTGGTGTTAAATGAACACCTAGTTTTGCTGCGAACTCGCCAAAGATTGAAGCCCATGCATTAATATCTGACGAACTATTATTAACATGAACCATTGCAACTGGCGCACCACTTGGTGTTGTTACAATATCAATATCTTTGTACACTTTTTTCATAGGCTGATCTAAAACAGTCATAGAAAAAGCAGAGGTTCCAACTGAGATATTACCTGTTCTCTTACGTACACTGTTGGTCCCAACCATCCCTGTACCTGCGTCACCTTCAGGTGGTGCCATCAAGCTACCACTTTCAAGTTTGCCACTAACATCAAGTAATTTAGCTCCTGTATCTGTTAATGATCCAGCATTTTCACCAGCTCTCAAAACAGTAGGTAGGATGTCTTTAATATCCCAATCATAAGCAGAAACTTTTTCAATACCACTGAATTTATCTAATAAATCAGCTGAGTATGTGCCTGTTTTTTCATCAATTGGGAAAATACCAGAGGCATCCCCAATTCCGATAACTTTTTTACCAGATAACATATAATGAACATAACTAGCTAATGTTTCTAAATGACCAATGTCATTTACATGGGCTTCATTATTTAAAACAGCTTGATAAAGATGTGCAATACTCCAACGTTGTGGAATATTGAAGTTTAACAACTCTGTTAATTCATCAGCTGATTGTTCTGTATTATTATTTCTCCATGTTCTAAAGGGAACTAATAAATCATCAGATTTCGAAAAGACAAGGTAACCATGCATCATAGCACTGATACCAATTGAATCTATTTTTGTTAATGATTCATGGTATTTGCTTTGAACATTTGCAGCCATTTGTCTATAACTAGCTTGAATCCCCGTCCAAACTTGTTCAAGAGAATAAGTCCAAAGACCATCCTCCAATTGGTTTTCCCAATTGAAGCTCCCTGTTGCAATTGTCTTAAAATCGTCCGTAACTAAAACTGCTTTGATACGTGTTGAGCCTAATTCAATTCCAAGTGAAACTTGACCATTTTTTATTGCTTGAGATGTTTTTACTAAATCCATATCAATTACACTCCTAACGTATAGGTTACTTAATTTCTTGTACCTTCTTTTTCAATTTCTTCTAATGAGCGACCACGTGTTTCTGGAACGAAGAAACGAATGAATAGAACACCTAATAAACAAATGATTCCGAAGATTGCGAACACAGCATCTTGTGGCATTGAAGCTGTCATAATAGGGAATAATAGTCCTACTAAGAATGATCCAATCCAGTTAGCTGAAGATGCAATTCCTGAAGCACTTCCACGAACAGCTAATGGGAATAATTCACCAACTAATACCCATGTAAGTGGAGCCCATGTAAATGAGTAGAATGCAACGTAGATACATAAGAAAACAACAATCATCATAGGACTCGTATTTGGTACAACCATGTTAATGATTGTAGGTAAGATAAATGATAGTCCCATTACTAAACCGCCAAGAATTAAAAGTGTTCTACGTTTAAATTTATCTGCAATAACTAAGAATAAGAGTGAACCTAAGACAAGGATAATCCCTTGAATAATTGGCCACATTAGTGCTGAACTTGCTTCATTCCCAGTTGCTTTTTCAACAATTAAAGGAATGTAATAGAAGATTGCGTTAGCCCCTTGGAATTGTTGGAATGCAGCAACACCAACACCGGCCATAACTAAGTAACGATATTTACCTGTGAATAATTGAACCATTGATGTTTTTTCAATATGATTTTCTTCACCCGCAGTAGTTTGAATATCAGCTAATTCTTGTTCAACTTCATTAGCTGGACGAATCCAAGTTAATACTTGGCGAGCTTCATCAACTTTATTTGTTTTAACTAAGAAACGAGGTGATTCTGGTAAACGTGAAACCCCAAAGTATAAAACAACAGCTGGTACTGCTGCTAAGCCAAGCATAACGCGCCATGCCCATGCTTCAGGTAAATCTTTTAATAGAAAATCCATAATATATGAAAGTAACATTCCGGAAACAATCATTGTTTGATTAATTCCTGATAGTCGTCCTCGTAATTTAGCCGGAGACATTTCTGACATGTATGCTGGTACTAATGCTGATGAAGCACCAACTGCTAGTCCAAGGAAAATACGAACAATAATTAAATACATTTGGCCATTATTTGGTGAGAATGATGCGAGTAATGAACCAATAACGAAAATAATAGCTGACATCAAAATCATTTTACGTCGACCTAGCTTATCTGAAAGCTTACCGGCTAACGCGCCACCAAAGATGGCACCGAACATAACTCCTGAAGTAATCCAACCAACGGTTCCGGCACTATTTTGAAGAGCCCAATCTTTTTGCAAGAATGGTAAAGCCCCCGTCATAACCCCGATATCGTATCCGAACAAAATTCCTCCGAATGACCCAAAAAAGTAAATAAACTTACTAGATATTTTCTTTTCTTTTTGCATATGACACCTCCAAATTTTATTGTCCGATTGGTACGACCAACCGAAAAACCTACAGCAACCGTTTTCTGAAAACGTTTGCATTTATCAACAAGGTCATTTTCTCACATTCATTCGAACAAATCAATAGTTATTTTTATTTGTTCGAATGAATTTCAAAAAAATAAGTATTACTCAAATTTGAGTAATACTTATCATGCTTTAATTCCTATTTTTAACGCTTTCTCGAATGATTAGCTTTGCATCATATACGACAGATTTCGCCGACATTGTTTTAGAATTAATCATTTTTAATAACATCGTCGCAGCTTCTCGGCCCATTTTTTCCTTTGGATGTCTAATTGTTGTTAATTTAGGTGACATATATTTTGATAATTGATAATCATCAAAACCAACAATTGAGATATCTTCAGGAATTTTCATTCCCATCGACTTAACAATATCTATTAATTTAATGGCAAGCTGGTCATTGTAACAAACAATCGCGGTTGGATGATCCGATCTATGCAGAATCTTTTCAATTTTTTTATAGATATTTTGCATTGAATCAGCAGATTGGTACATCAATATCTCACTTTGGTATGAAATAGCTGAATGTTCCATATAAGCTTGCACGAATCCATTCATTCTTAACTGACCTTGTTTATCATCCACTTTAAAAATACCAAGTATTTTTCCATGTCCTTCATTTATCAAATGCTCTGTAGCAACCTCACTACCATTAAAATCATTTAACTCTAAGTATGGAATTTCCAAGTTTTCATAATGTGCATTAATAAAAAGGACTGGTATTTTTTGCGCCACTATCTTTTCGTATAAATCCTTATTTTTATTTATTAATGCGCTTTGTGTTGGTTCTACGATTAGTCCAGATAAATTCATTTCAAGCATTCTTAAAAGGCTATATCGTTCTTTTTCAGCATTATCAAGCGTATTACTTAGCATGATTGTATATCCCTCTTCAGAAATAATACGATCTATTCCAGTGATAATATTTGGAAAAATATAATCAGCAATATGTGTCGTCATGACACCAATTATTTTATTATTTTGTGTCACTTTTTTTACAGTATGCCAATCATTAACGAAGATACCGCCACCTTGTATTCGGTAGACATACCCTGCATTCTCTAAATCACCAATTGCTTTACGAACCGCATAACGACTAGATTCGTAAATCGACATTAACTGTGATTCAGTCATTAATTTATCGTTTACTTCATATTCACCCGCGACAATTTTCGCTTTAATTTCACGATAAACATGCTCATATTTGTTTTCCAAATCAAATCCACCACCTATTAATTCTAATTTTACCATACCCAGTATGTTAACTACGAAATTTTCATACGCTTAATATAAAAAGTAACCAACTAAAATAGTAATTAGTTAGTTACTTTAATTTTTTCATTTATGGTAATTTATTTCCTGCTGCACGATAAATTTCGTACCATTCTTCATGTGTTAGCTCAAGTTCTGAAGCATTCGCAATTTCAACAATTCTTTTTGCGTTCATTGTTCCAGCAATCACCTGCATTTTAGCTGGGTGACGTAGAATAAATGCTGTTGCGATTCCAGTATTAGTTGTTTCTTTTTCTTTAGCTAAACGGTTTAAAACTTCATTTAATTCAGCAAATTTTGGATTATCTAAGAATGTACCTTCAAAGAATCCGTATTGGAATGGTGACCATGCTTGAATCGTCATTTTTTTAAGACGCGAATATTCTAAAATACCGCCATCACGATTAATTCCAGCATCATTAACCATATTCACATTTGTTCCCAAATCAATCATTCCAGTGTGCATGACACCGAATTGGAGTTGGTTAACTAATAGTTTCATATCCAAAGCTTGTTGTAATAAATCAACTTGCCCAGGATAGAAATTACTAACACCAAAATGACGTACTTTTCCAGATTTTTGTAGTTTTTCAAATACACGAGCAATAGCTTCAGGTTCCATTAACGTATCAGGTCTGTGTAACAATAAGCTATCAATATATTCCGTATTTAATCGTTTTAAAATACCGTCAACACTTTTTTCAATGTGTTCAGCAGTAAAATTATACTCTACACCTGGAACGATACCACATTTTGATTGAAGAATAATGTCTTCACGTGATAACCCAGTTTCAGTAAATCCTGCCGCAAACACTTCTTCAGCTTTTCCTGCACCATAAATATCTGCGTGATCAAAGAAATTAATGCCATGATCAACTGATGTTTGAATCATTTCTGCAGCTTGCCCAGTCGACAATTCTGGCATGCGCATGCATCCCAAACCGACAGATGATACTTGAAGTTCGCTATCGCCTAAATTAATCATTTTCATTTTATTACCCCTTTTCAAGTCATGCCTTGATTCTAGCATTCAAATCAAGAAGGCGCTACCAAAACGATTACTTACTAGATATATAACTGGGTTTCTGCTGGCTTGGTTTCACTAATCACATCACCATTATGGACTGATAACATAACGGCAGCACGTGTATTCAACGCATCATAAAAATTATCACTATCCATAATGACGAAATTAGCTGGTTTTCCAACTTCAATTCCATAATGATCCATAACATGCATAGATTTAGCGCCATTAGTCGTCACAAATCGGTAAGCATTCATAATTTGACTATAACCCATAATCTGAGTCGCATGTAATCCCATGTGCAAGGCGTCTAACATGTTGCCATCTCCCATTGGATACCATGGATCTTTGATGTCATCTTCACCAAATGCAACGTTCAACCCATTCTCATCCAATTCTTTGACGCGTGTTAACCCACGACGCTTTGGATATGTGTCAAAACGTCCACCTAAGAACATATTTACAAGTGGATTAGCAATAAAGTTCATTTCTGACATCTTCAATAAACGCATTAATTTGTACAAATAAGCATCATCATATGAACCCATCGCTGTTGTATGTGATGCTGTAACCTTATCTTTCATCCCTGTTTCTAAAGCTAATGTCGCAACGGTTTCCAAGCTACGAGAACTAGGATCATCGATTTCATCCGTATGTGCATCAAATAATAAATTATATTTCTGAGCCAATTCAAAAGCGAAATGGAGTGATTCAACTGCATATTCTCTATTAAATTCAAAATGGGGAATTGCACCAATTGCATCCACTCCTAATTCAGCAGCTTTTGTCATTAATTCCTTCCCATTTGGAAATGATAAAATACCTTCTTGTGGGAAAGCAACTAATTGTAATTCCATCCAAGGTTTAACTTCTTCGCGGACCTCAATTAAAGCTTTCAAAGCCACTAAATCAGGATCAGTCACATCAACATGTGAACGAACAAACTGAACACCATGGGCTGCCTGCATTTTTAATGCTGTAACAGCACGTTCTTTAACATCTTCATGGGTTAACGTCTTTTTACGTTCAGACCAAATCCGAATGCCATCAAATAAAGTCCCAGATTCGTTCCATTCCGGATCACCTGCTGTGAGCGTTGAATCCAAATGAACATGTGGATCAACAAATGGCGGTAACATCAATTTATCGGTTGCATCAATGACTTTTTCATCAGCATTTTGTTGTAAATTTACCCCAATCTCAGTAAACATGCCATTTTCTACTCGAATATCTTGTAATTCTTCTTTATTTTCAATATGTACTTGTTTAATTAACATCGATTATCACTCCTCATTAAATTATCTATCATTCAAATTGTACATGACTTACACCCAATTTAATATTTTTAGTTAACTAAAAAAAGATTAATTCCAAGAATACTTAGAATTAATCTTTGAACTTTTATAATTAGTTTTTTTCTGCACCTAACTTAGTTGATTCATCTTCAATAAATTTAAAACCTGATTGTTTTTTTTCAGCTTGTGGATGTTTAGCACGTTCGTCCATTGCTTTTTGAGCCATTGCTTTGCGTTGTTCTTTACTCAACTTTGCCATTGCTATCGCCTCTTTTGATTTGGACAGTTATATTAAGTTCTAACTTCAACTTTCATTATAGTCCTATTTTATCAAAGTGGCACAAATTAAATCATTTATTTAAAATTACTGTTTTTTTGGGACGGTTGGTGTTGCTCTAAAAGCATTCACATTTTTATCCAAAATAACTTGTTCATTGCTTCCAGAATCTAAAATTGTATTTTGCGTTGACTTCTTTTCAACCAAAACAGTTGTTACTGTGACTTTTTTTAATTCTTCGGTTGCTAGTAACGCATCTACTTGTGCAGAAAATGCTGAATCGCCACTACCTGATTGAATTTCTGTAGCCACAACATTATTATTTGCAATATAATTACCATGTCCGGCAGCAAGTCGGATAATGACCGGTGTTGCACCAACTGGTTTAAGCGTGTTTTGATCAACCGTTTCTGAAAAATGATTTCCAATGACGGAATTATCATTACCGCTAATTGATAACAGCCCATATAAATCGTCTAATCCATTATCTCGATGTTGCATAGGCGCCCACGGTTCTTGATCATGCAGCATATGGTTTGAAGAAACCAATATCTCTGAGCAATTATCATCTAAAATAACCATTCCGGGATAAAATGCATGAATGCGATTATTTGTAACAGACGATTTCGTCACGCCAGATAATGAAATGCTACTTGCACCTCTTGGGAAAATATTATTAGTCGTAATTAGCAGTCCTCCGAAGTTTTCCGCAAAAATGGTATAGCCATTAAATCCAGCGCCCATTAAATTTTCAGTTACTTTCGAAGCTTGTCCCCATCCACGTAGTTCAATACAATTACCACATTCAGCAATAAAATTATCGTGGATTGTTAATGCATCTGCGTTATAAATGGTTACACCATGTTCTAAGTAAACAAAACCCATTTCTGTAATACGGAATGAATCTTGTGCACTTGCAACATAAATTCCAGTCTTACCATTCACATACGTATTTTCTGGATTTTTTTCGCCTGTGCCATCATCAATAAAGTGTAACCCATCAATATTAAAGTTCGAAAATTCGACTGAACTAATACGCGGATTTCCTTCTCTTGCAACATAGAAAGCTGCACCTTCAGATTCTTCATCCGTTGTTTTAGGATCGAGGTCAACAAGAACACGACTACCACCAGGCCATAATTCATGTAAATTTGACCATTCGTTTTGTGGTACGTTAAACCGAATGCTTGATGACGTAAATCCATGCCCAGATCCTTGAATTTTAAGAAAACTAATATCTATTAAGACTTGTGTACGCAAGTGATAATCAGCTGGTGGTAGATAAATAACTGCCCCTGGTTTTCCACCATCATTGCTATTACTATCAGTTTGATGACTTTTAATATCAGTAATAATACTATTAATAACTTCCCCAATATCTTCGTACGGGTTACCAATAGGCCATTTTGTTACATCATAATAATTTTTGTTTGTCATTATTTTACCCTCCAATTTTGTTAAATAACCCTATCATTCAGATAACATTTTTTCAGCTAAAGCGAAGTTTCCAACATTGGCTGATCCATTATTAGCAACTTGTGGTGCTGTAATATATTGATCTAATGGAGGAACGTCAACATAATCATTTAAAATTTCTTTGAATTCATGTCGCACTTTTTCCAATAAAACATCATTTGTAACGCCGCCCCCAAAAATAATTTTATTAGGACGTAAACTTAACGTTGTTTGAACGGCAGCCTGAGCAATATAGTAGGCCATAATATCCCAAGTTTTGTCTGTTAATGGGACATCTTTACCTTTTTTACCAGTCCGTGCTTCAAATGTTGGTCCAGCAACTAAGCCCTCTAAACAATCACCATGAAATGGACAGACACCTTTAAAATCAAGATCATCAGGATGTCTCTTAACTAAGACATGGCCCATTTCAGGATGGCCAATACCGCCAACTAAGTGGCCATCAATTACTGCTCCAGCGCCCACACCAGTTCCAATTGTGTAATAAACAAGTGAATTAATTTTCTCATTAAACAATGTCGACATTGTATATTCACCGTAAGCTGAACCATTTACATCCGTTGTCCAAAATGTTGGAATATCCAGTTTGCCCTTAAGAAATCCCAAGAAATCCGTATCACCCCAACCCGGTTTTGGTGTTTTCGTGATAAATCCATATTTAGGTGACGTTTTTCTGATTTCAATTGGTCCAAATGAGGCAACACTAAGTGCAGCTATTTCAAATTGCTTAAAATAGTCTACGACTGCCGTTAATGTTTCAACAGGTGTAGTCGTGGGAATTTGAATTTGATCCTTTACTTGATAATCTTCGTTACCTACCGCGCATACAAATTTAGTGCCACCTGCTTCAATACTTCCTAATAACATTACATTGTTCCTCCAAGTTCATATATTTTAATATCATAATTAGTTGAATCGCTACTTGTTTCAACTATAAGTTCCTTTTCATCATAAACCCTTTCAGAGAAACATGCTTCTCCATTATTCACAAATAATTCTGCTGAACTGTTGTCCATTAATAAATGAACATCCAATTCATTGGCAACGCTCACATTAGTTTCTCGAAGTAAATCGTCATTATACTTTTGTAATGTTACCTTACCTGTTGCAGCTTGATAGCTAACTTTTATTAATAATTTATTATCGCTATTTTTAATTTTAACGCTGACATTTTCTTGCCCATTAAAGTTCGCTAAATACTCAAAACTCTTTGTAGGGGCTTCAAAAATAGTGGTTGTATCCTTAGGTTTAGTGACATCTAATAATACTTTTTCGCGCAATTTTTTAATTTCTTCAACTGGTGTCATCAATAATTTACCATTTTTCATATTTAATTCTCTTGGAAATGTTAGTGCGCCTGCCCAACCATCTTCCTGTTCTGGCATGGGGCTCTCCCACATGTCCATCCATGCAAATATGATCCTTCTACCGTCAGGCGTAACCATTGATTGTGTTGCATAGAAATCATGTCCATAATCTAATTCAGTGAACTCACCATGATGTAATGAATGTGTCTCTTCATCAAATTTTCCAGTCAGATATCCTGTTTGGAAGAAATTTCTATATTTTAATTTATCAGCTTTAATTCCTTGTGGTGACATTACTAAAACGTCTTGTCCGTCAATTTCGAAAAGGTCAGGACATTCCCAAACGAATCCTTCAGAATCAACTGATTTAGCAGTTGCAATAGGTCCTAAGTAGTCCCAATGTTCTAAATCATCTGAGTTATACATAAGAACTCGACCCAAGCCATCCTTATTTTTGCTTCCGATTACAATATTATATTTTCCATTTTCAAACCAAATTTTTGGATCTCTAAAATCAGCATCATTATCTACAGGAGGCATTGAAATCACTGGATTACCAGCAAATTTTTCAAAAGTTATGCCATCATCACTAACGGCTAGGTTTTGATTCTGCCAATAACTATCCGGATCATTTTTGTCTTTCAAATTATGTCCTGTATAAATTAAATAGAGACGCTCATCCTTCACAATTGCGCTACCTGAAAAACAGCCATCCTGATCTTCTTGATCACCAGGAACCAAAGCAATTGGTAAGCTTTCCCAATTAACTAAATCTTTACTTCTTGAATGACCCCAATGCATTGGTCCCCACTGTGTTGAATTTGGATGATGTTGATAAAAGATGTGATAGTACCCTTTAAAAAAGCAAAACCCATTTGGATCATTCATCCAACCTGCTGGTGCCGTAATATGATACTTTAATCGATATCTTTCATCAGTTACCTCTGGATAATTAATCGTTTCATTTTTCAAAATTGTCTTCTCCTCGTTCTATATGTTAACCGGTTGTCATTATCTTAAAATAAAAACGCACCTACTATGCCGTTTCTCCTTTATATAATTGTACCGGTAGTACTACTTGCATAGGTGTCTCTTTACCTTCTATTTTCTTCATTAAAATATCAATAGCTGCATCAGCCATCTGTTCAATTGGTTGAATAATTGTTGTTAGTTCTGGTTTAAATAATCGAACAACATCTGTCCCATCATAGCCAATAACAAGTAAATCTTCAGGTACTCGTTTGCCATATTCTCTAGCTATTTTTATGATCAAACTAGCGTCTGTATCATTCGAAGCAAAAATACCATCCACTCGTTTAAGATCCTCAAAAATTCTTTTAATAACTTTTGTTTTTTCTGTTTCTGTCCAATTAAAATCAATTGTATACGTTACGGCTGGCAACCCATGTTCACTCATAATTTTCTCGTATGCCCTACGTCTATCTCGAGCAGGCGTTTCTAAATCATAAGGTCCATTTGTATGTACAATTGAGGTTGCCCCATGTTCTAATAGCAATTCTGTTGCCATTTTACCGCCACTATAATTATCAGAAGAAACGACCGGAATATCACCATTCATAATTCTATCAATTGCGACAATTGGTAAATTTGTATTATGATATTCTTCAATTCCTTCATTATGTGCTCCAACAATTAGCCCATCAACTTGATTTGCCATTAGTTTACGTAAATAAGTCACTTCTTTTTCTGAATCATTTTTTGAGTTACCGATAAGAACCTTATAACCTCTATTAAAAAGTTTCGTTTCTAAATGGTAAGCTAATTGTCCAAAAAAAGGATTCGCAATGGTTGGGAAAATAAGCCCTATTAGTTTTGTTTCTTTATTAAATAATTGTCTTGCAACATCATTAGGCTGATAATGTAACTCTTTCACAGCATCACGAACCTTTTTAACTGTCTTTTCGCTAAGATAACCTCTATTGTTCAACACCCTAGATACAGTCGTTTTAGAAACGCCTGCCAATTCAGCGACATCATCAAGTTTTGGATTTTGCATTTTATTTGCTCCTAAGTCGTCTAATTTTAGTTAAATTGTTACCGCTTAACTTTTAGTACTCTTAGTTTACCATAAAATAAGCAAAACCATTATCCCCACCATTAACTTTTTAAGCTGCTTCTTTTTTAGCTAATTCTAATCTAACTTTATCTTCATTTCGTTCAAATTTACCATAGAAAAACATTGGAACTGCAGCAAGTATGAACAGCATGGCTGGAATCCAGATAAAACTTAAGTTAATGCCTAATAAAGATTGACTCGTTTGAGTGTGATTGGGTATATATCCAAAGAATTGCATTACTTGTGATGGAATAAATCCGCCAATCCCACTACCTGCTTTAACACAGAATGCACTTCCAATAGCTGTTAAAAAGCCACTGGCTCTGATTCCTGTTTTCCATTGACCAAAATCAACCGCATCAGCCAACATTAGGAATGGCATTGCAGCTGCAACACCCGTTCCAATTGATCCTAGGCAATATAAGATAACAACCCAAACTTGATTACTACCAACTGCTTGAAGCAACATGTTACAGATTGCTCCCATCAATAGTGCTCCAATTAGAACCGTTCTTTTATTTGTACGTTTAACAAGTAATGGAATTGATATCATCCCTATAACAGCAACAACAGATAAAGAACCAGCAACTGCGACTAATGATTTTGCATGGATATTATATTGAAAATAATAAATCATGCCTGAACTTCTAACAGTTGTTCCAATCCAATAGAATAAGTTGGAAATAACCAATAAAATCCAAGGCCAATTACTTTTTGTTGCTTTAACACTCTGTTTTAATGATATTGATTTCGTAATCGTTGTATTAATTTCTCGTAAATTTAAAAAGGCAATTAAAAAGGCAATAATGGAGATAATCCCTAAAATAATCATTGCATATGAGAATCCTTTACGATCATTTCCTTGCCCTAATATTTGAACTAATGGTAAAACAACACCATTAGCAACCAATAGACCAACATTTCCTCCAACCATTCGATATGAATTCAAAACCGTTCTTTGGTCTGAATCATTTGTTAAGTTAGGTAAAATCGACGTCATAGGGGTACTAATTCCGGTATATATAATTCCTGCAATGACGTAAACAACTGATGCATAGATAACTTTGGACGATCCCGATAAATTCGGTGTAGTAAATGTTAACCATGTAAAGAATGCAAATGGTACACATAACCACAAGAAATACGGCCGACTTTGTCCCCATTTTGTATGTGTATGATCAATTAAAAAGCCCCATATTGGTGCATCAAACATATCAACGCATCGTGTGACGAGCAAGATAGTTCCAGCTACACCAATCCCAATTCCAAAAACATCTGTATAAAAATATAACAAGTACGTACTAATACTTACAAATAGAATATTTCCGCCAAAATCTGTAAGTGAATAACTTAGTTTTCGAAAAAGAGGAATTTCTTCAACTTGATTTGTATCTACGTTTACTTTGTTTTCCATTCTATTTACCCCATTCTATTTGTTTAATAAATGTCCCATTTCACTAAAAAATAGCAATTGCCTGTACCTATAAACTCAACTTTTAGAAAGCGCTTTCTGAAAGAATAACCAAAGTATAACCTGTTTATATTTTTATGTCAACCGGTTGTCATTTGTTTTTTTATTAATCAAAAAGCATCTCATTTATTAATAAATGAGATGCTTTTTCTTTCTATAATAACTTTTAAAGACTTTCTCCATTTGTTTCAATTACATTTTTATACCAAGTAAATGAGTCTTTTTTATAACGTTTCATCGATCCATTGCCCTCATTATCACGATCAACATAAATCATACCATAACGCTTTTTCATCTCACCAGTTGTAAATGATACTAAATCAATAACACCCCATGGTGTATATCCTAAGACTTCAACACCATCATAATCAACTGCTTTTTCGATTGCTTCAATATGTTCTTTTAGATAACTTACACGTTCAGGATCATGAATTTCATGATTATCTTCAAGCTTGTCAATCGCGCCAAAACCATTTTCAACAATAAATAACGGTAACTGATAGCGATCATATAATCGATTTAACGTATATCGTAAACCATCGGGATCAATTGCCCAGCCCCAGTCACTAGATTTAATATACGGATTAGGAACCCCATTAGGTAGTCCACCATTCACAACATCACCTAAATGATCTGCTTCAGCATCTGCTTTAACAACTGTTGACATATAGTAACTGAATCCTAGATAATCAACTGTCCCTTTTTTCAATATCTCCATATCGCCTTCTTGAATCCCAACATCATAATTGTGACGTTCAAACTCTTTTAGTGCATAACGTGGGTATTCTCCACGAACATGAACATCTGGGAAAAAGAAGCGTTGATGCATTGCCTCTTCAGCAGCCATGATATCTTCCGGATCACATGAATAAGGATAAATTGGTACGTGTGATACCATGCATCCTATTTCAAAATCAGAATTAATTTTTTTACCAGCAATAACCGCCTTAGCGCTAGCCAAGAGTTCGTTATGTGCAACTCGATACATAATTTCTTTGGGATTTTCACCATCGTTCACAATAACTCCAGAATTAGTCCACAAAAAGATGGGGTTATTTGTATCCATTTGATTATTAATTTCATTAAATGTCATCCAATATTTTACTTTAGATTGATAACGTTTAAAGCAAACCGTAGCAAAATTTTCAAAAAAATCAATTAATTTACGATTTCTAAAACCACCATATTCTTTAGCTAAATGGAGTGGCATTTCAAAATGCGATAGGGTAATCACTGGTTGAATACCTTTTTTTAATAATTCATCAAAAACATCATCATAAAATTGTAATCCCGCTTCATTTGGTTCGCTTTCATCTCCCATTGGGAAAATACGTGACCACGCGATTGATGTTCGTAAGCACTTCAATCCCATTTCAGAGAAAAATTGAATATCTTCTTTGTAATGATGATAAAAATCAATTGCATCATGATTCGGATAAAATTTATCTGTTTCAATAGTTTCCGTAATTTCCCGCGGAACACCATTTGCTCCTGCAGTCATCACATCAATAACACTTGGCCCTTTTCCATCAACATTCCAGCCGCCTTCAAACTGATGAGCAGCCAAAGCGCCACCCCACAAAAAATCCTTCGGTAATTTAGACATTTTATTTTTCTCCTTTTGGAATTAATTCCATTATTGGTTCTCCATGGTGAATTTCATTTTGCGTATACGCAATAACATCTTCGTAATCATCTGAATTAGTCACAATTACAGGTGTTACTACTGAAAATCCTGATTCTTTTATCTTCTCTTGATCAAATTCAACAAGTAAATCACCCATTTTTACATAATCATGATTTTTAACTTGTGTTGCAAAATATTTTCCTTTTAATTCAACGATATCCATTCCAATATGAATTAAAACTTCTACACCATCTACAGATTTTAATCCAATCGCATGTTGTGTCTCTGTAGTCATGACAACCTGACCATCAAATGGTGCATATATTTTATTATCCGTTGGATTTACAGCAACACCTTTGCCCATTGCACCAGATGAAAATACTTCATCCTCTACTTCTGTTAACGCAATTACTTTCCCTGTTACAGGGCTATTAACAACGCCTGGTGCATTTATTACTGGCGTACTCATAACTGGTGCGACCTTAGCTGGTGCATCATCTAACTGTGCTTCCATTGTTGCGACTTCACTAACTGTTTCACCCGTACCAAAAATTTGAACAAGTAGAACTGAACCCACAATTGCTACAATACATCCAACAACCATACCAATAAATGAGTGTGGGTATTTAGGACTAATTGCATTTACAATGGTTAATAAACTTGGTAGTCCAGCATAAGCAAAATAATATGAATTAAAGAAACTTGTAATTAATGCACCAAACGCTCCTGAAATACAACCAAAGATAAATGGTTTTTTAAATCTTAATGTCACACCATAAATTGCTGGTTCTGTAATCCCAAATAATCCTGTAATAAATGCTGAAAGAGATATATTTTTTAATTCTCTGTTCTTAGACTTAATAAATACACCTAAAACAGCACCAACTTGTGCGACCACTGCAATTGTTTGAAAAGCCTGAAATGAGTCCATTCCATTCATTTTGAAATTGGCCATAACCATTGGCGTAACACCCCAATGGATACCAAAAATAACAAGTACTTGCCAGAAACCACCAATAATAACACCTGCTAAAGGTGGTGCAACTTTAACTAAATAATTATATCCTTTTGCGATTCCTTCAGCTCCAAGAGATGAAAGTGGTCCAATAATTAAGATTGTTAAAGGAACCATAATTAATAGACATAATAATGGAACAGCAAGTTCTTTAATAATGTCAGGTATCTTTTTACTCAAGAATCTTTCAAGATAAGAAAGAATCCAAACTAAAAATAATGGTGGCAATACTGATGATGTATAAACTGTTTGAGATAATGGAATACCCATAAAGTTAATACTTGTACCGCTAGCAATAGTTCCAGCCATCTCTGCCCATGTGGGACTAACTAATGCAGCACAACATGCAACAGCGATTAAACTGTTTGTTTTAAAATGTTTAGCTGCCGTTATGGCAATAAATATTGGTAAGAACGTAAATGGTGCCCAAGAAATAAAGCTTAAAACTTGATATGTACCACTTTTAGGAAAATTTGGCATAGCTAAAGTAATTAGAATTAAACTCCCTTGAATAATACCTGCCGCGGCCAATATGTAAACGAATGGGGCAAAAACCGCAGACATTGTTGCAATAACTCGATTCATTATACTTGTTTTTGGTGCTTCTACTTCCTCTACTTCTGAACTATCAATCATTGCTGAGAATGCATCATAAACATCCGCAACATGTGGTCCAATAACTACTTGGAATTGTCCACCACTTTCAACAACAGTGATAACGCCTGCCATTGCTGATATTTTTTCTTTAGCATCTGAAGGAACCTCATGTAGCACTAGTCGTAACCGTGTCGCACAATGCGTTGCTCCTGCTAAATTTTTTTCTCCACCAATTGCTTCTAAAATATCTGTAGCTAATTTTGTATAATCTCTAACCTTACTTGCCATATTTTTCTCCTCCTCAGATAAAAACGAATAAATAGAAAAAAATTGTAAACCCTTACAAATCTTTGTATATGTATATTTTAATTGTACGTGCACAATAAGTCAACACTTTTTTTGTAACCCTTTTCATCTAGATGTACAAGGCGGGAACAATGTTATACAATAAAGGATACATTATTTTAATGGAGGCATGAAATGTTAAAGTATCAAGAAATTGCTGATCAAATTGAGCTTGCAATTAAAAATAAAAATTTGAATCAAGGGACGCAACTCCCTAGTCTAAATGAACTTATTGCCAAATATGCCGTCAGTAAGACGACACTCGTTAAAGCTCTCACAACTTTAGAAGATAAGGGTATTATTTATCAAGTACAAGGTAGCGGAATTTTTGTTCGTCGTCAAAAAAGAGACGGTTACATCGCTCTAATGACGAACATGGGCTTTACAAAAGATTTAGAAAACAGTAAATTATCTACAAAAGTGATTGATTTAAAAGTTGAACTACCCAATGCTGATGTAGCCAGGGAATTAAATTGTGCTCCGGGTGAGGAAGTTTATTTAATAAAAAGAATTCGTTACATCGATAATCAAGTTCTCTGTATTGAGAGATCCTACTATCGAAAAAAACTTGTTCCTTATCTTAATCGCGAAATAATCAGTGAGTCTATTTTTAATTACTTGAAAGAAGTTTTAAAATTAAAAATAGGTTTCTCCGATAAATATTTACGTACAGACACCCTTAAAAAGACAGAATCAACCCTTTTAGAACTACCAGAAAATTCGCCTGGACTCTATATTGATGAACTTTTTTATACAGTAAGCGGTGAACCTTTTGATCTTTCTCAAACTATTTATAACTATAAACATGCTAACTTTTTTATTCAAAGTGGACAAAAATAAAACCATAATTAATAAATTAAAAACCTCAGGGCAATCACTTAAAAAGGTGATTACCCTGAGGTTTTTAATTTATTTCAAGATTCATTTAAAGAATTCTATTTAACTTCCATCTCTTTAATTTTATCGTTAATTTCTTTTTCAACTTTACGATGTTTGGGTGATAATCCTTCGGCAAAAAACAAGACACTACCGATTGCTAAGACATAAGTTAGGCCCATTGTAGAACTGTTCCAGAAAGATGCTCCATAATAAAGAATGCTGCGAGCACCATCATACAAGAAACGCATTGGTAACCATGGAAGAACCCAATCTTGGTAGAATTGAGGTACTAATGGTTGTGCCATTGCCAATAAAGGAATTGAGAAAAATAGTAAGAGGACAAATATAATTACCCCTGGGAAACCAATCCATGTCAATACCCCTGAGAATAACATTATAAAAGCAAAACTTGTAAATGATAAGAACGATGCAATTGTTATAAAATGTGTAAAATCAAATCCTAAAATCCATGTCGCATACGTAGCTGTTGCAAATCCAGTTAAAATTGCAAGTGCTACAGCTGAGATAATGAATGATGATTTAAATGAAAACTTGTGTTTCATTGATTTAAATTCTCTTGAATCTCCAGCGTAGAATAATAATAAACTAATAACCATGCTTGCAATCCAGACGGGTTGGAAGAACGAACTATTCGCTGATGTTAATCCAGCGGTTGAATGTCTAACGGTTGTTTTTACAGTGATTGGGTTATTTAACTTCAATGCAGTCACAGCGGGGACACTCATATTGGCTTTTGCCATATTTGTTAAAATTCCGGCTGAAATACCACCACCAATTTTTGTAACTATTGTTGATAGTGTCGAACCTAAAGTCGTTGACAATGTAGCATTTTTTGCTTCATTTGTTACAACAGTTACATTTGTAACATCTTTTGTTGTTGGATCAGCTAATTTTCCAATTGATGCCGAGAAATCTTTTGGAATTACAATAGCCGCATAATAATGTTGTTTATCCATTGCACTCTTAAGTGCCTTATCACTCTTAACGATATGCCAATCTAACGCCTTATTTTTGCTTCTAGTTAGATTTTCAACGATTTTGTTACCTTGCTTACCACTATCTTCATTAACAATGGCAACAGGTACATCTTTGAGCTCTGATTTTACAGATGGGATTTGCATCACCACCATAATAAATGTAAGTAATACCGAAACTAAAATGGCGAAACCTAAAAATTTATTTTTAAACATAATCATATTCCTCTTTTCTTTTTGAGTGAGCACTCAATCAATTACAAATACGATTATAACCTATCCACAAGTTTAGTCAACCCTAACTTTTAAATATAAACTATCAAAATAATAAGTTTGTCTTTTGTCATCGCTATCAATTGTGTCATAATAGGGCTATAAATAGGATGGTGAATATTATTAAAAATTCTGAATTAAAATTATATGCCAACTCGGATTTATTTAGAGATATAACAGATAAACAAAAACAAATTTTAATCGCCGCAATTGAATTATTCTCAGAAAAAGGCTATGCAAATACAAGTACAAAAGAAATTGCAAAAAAAGCTGGCGTGGCTGAAGGTAATATTTTTAGTAAATATAACAATAAACAAGGCTTACTTAACGCCATTATTGCCCCTGTCATTAAATCCATCTTACCTTCTGCAATGCACGACTTATTAGACGAGTCCATTGATCATTCAAATTTAACTTTGGATTCATTAATTCGTCCTTTGTTAAAAAATAGAATTATTTTTTTGCAAGAAAATGCTAAAGTTCTTAAAATTTTCATTTCTGAACTACTTTATGATAAATCGGTTGTTAAACAGTTATTAGAAAATATTCCCGCCCCATACTGGACGGCACTCAATTCAACTATTGATACACTAAAAGAAAAAAAACTAATTGTCAGTTGGGATAATCTCGAAATTCTTAAGGTTATTTGGTCAACTATAGGTGGTATTGTACTTGGTTATCTTCTTTTTGATCAATCGTTAACAAAAGAAAGTATTGAACATTCAGCAGATGCTCTGATAAACGCACTTAGTGTTTGATAAAAATAAATAATTAAAAATACCCATCGAGTAAACAAGTTACTGTAAAACCTTGTTTACTCGATGGGTATTTTTAATTCAAAGCAGATTATTCATACTAACTAATCTTTTTAATTACGCAGGAATACTATTAATAAATGTTTCTACTTCTTGTTTCGTTTTACGATTTTTATTAACTAAACGTCCTGTTTCTTTACCATTTTCATATGCAATAAAACTTGGAATACCGAAGACACTTAACTCAACAGCTAAGTCCATATTTTCATCTCGATCGACAGCTAAGAATGTGTATTCAGTATATTCTGATTCAATATTAGGCATTTCAGGTTTAATAAAAGCACAATCTGGGCACCATGTTGCAGAAAAAAATAGGATATACTTTCCATCTTTAATTTTATCCATTAATTCACTTACCGTTGTTTCTTTTTCTATACTTTTCATTTTTGCTACCTCCACTAATATGCTTACTTTTTATAAGTATATATCAGATTAGCCATTTTCAATTAAAATATGCTTGCTTATTTATTTTTATCTCTGATTAGTTTAGCTTCTTTATTACCTATATATAGGCTGTATGCAGAATACAATAATACTACAATAACAATCCATTGAATCACACTTGTATTAATATTCTTAACTAAAAGTACCGCAACTAAAACACCTATAATACCAAAAACAGAAAATAAGGTTATTTTTCTAGAATATTGATTGAGTTTTATAAATTGCATACTTCCTATTGGTAAAGAAAATGCACATCCCCCCATCATAATTGGAAATGCAGCAATCGGATCCATTCCCATCGCATAGACAGTTGCCATTGTTAATGAAAATGAGCCTATTCCAATATTATTTAATGCGCCATAAATAAATAATAAAAATCCTGTTACAACTAATTTCCAGCCAAATAGTTCGGTAGCGGTCCCACTAGCAGTGATTAGGCCTAATTTACCAGCGATGATTAACGCGGTTGCAACAAGTAATCCAACGATAACAAATGATCTAATACTATTTTCAGGTAATCTAACAACAAATCTCGGACCAATATAAGCACCCAGCACTTGGCAAATAATACAGACTAGTAACGTCTTAGTACCAACATTGATACTTGTAATATACGCCAGCGACATGACAAATATTGGAATAACATCTTGCGCATTTAACGTACCTGGTAATTTTTTCATAGAAACCCAATTAGCTTTCTGGTATATTGCTGTTGATATGGCAAAATCTGAAATTCCAAAAGTAGAAAAGAAAAAAATAACAATCTGCGATATTGGTGTCCATACTGAACTGGCCGGTTCTTTCATGAAGTCTGATTTATGTCTCATTAAATCACGCATAAAATAACAGATAAATATAAAATTAATAACAATAATTGCCGCAATCAACGTCTTTTGCATGATTAAATCTCCTAGTTAAATGAATCATAATAGTACAGTTTAACTCAATTTATTCCTAGATAAAATAGTCTATATTAATTTTTCTATTTTATACTATATAATTAGTCCTTTAAAGTCTAAAATTAGAAATATAAGGTATGCTACTGTTAATTGTTTATATAATTTATAAAAGGAGATGCACTAT
The DNA here is from genome assembly GCF_056782215.1 of Dellaglioa sp. CoH-55-MRSF-6. Next base: position 150,989 of record NZ_JBXAYJ010000001.1, on the reverse strand, counting down.
GCTAACAGACTTTTTTGCTTATAATTCATTTAGTCATTTGAAACTAAAGGTAGATTCATTGATTCCATATGGTTTTACAAAAACAGCAGAAGAAATCTATAATTATCAAGTTTCAATTCTTAATAATCAATTTATACTAACCGTCTCAATTTCCCCCTCTGAAAAAATTAATACTACTATTATTGATGCTCTAACTAAAGAAGAATATACACTTTATAAAAATCAGTCTGCAACAGGATCATTTGTCAGTTCAATCAGAAAATCAGTGATTGAACAACTGGATTTAATTGTTGCTAGTTGTTTTGAAACTACTCCAGTATTCCAAACTGCTGATTCACAATCTATCATTAATTATGTACAAGAACATTATCAGACCAATCTAGAATTCCTCTGGAAACAGTTTCCAAATGACGCTGTTTTACGTCGATCAGATTCTAAAAAATGGTATGCCGCTTTAATGAAAATTCCAGCAACTAAAATAGGCTTGGATTCCGAGAAATTAGTTGAAATACTTAATATTCGAATGGATCCTGACCTGCTCATCAATAAAATAGACAAAAATCAAATTTTTCCAGGGTACCATATGAATAAAAAACACTGGGTTTCAATTTTATTAAATGGCCAAAATAATTTAGACACTGTTTATTCTTATATTGATACTAGCTATGGACTAGCTAAATAAAAGGCGAACTAAAAAAATCCATTCTAATAGTCAACAAAATTTGAACTTGTTTACTTAGAATGAATTTTCGCTTATCATTAAACACTTGTACTTTTTTAGTATATACGTAGCTTTGTAGCTCAATTTTATCTACTTATTAATATTTTCTTTAAATAGGTTGTATATATCATCAACTGTATTCGATTTTTTTAATTCTTCCACAAATGAGTCATGGACAAGTAATTTCGATGTATTTGATAAATACTGTAAATGCTTTCCATCATCTTTTTCTGGAATTAGAAATGAGATAACTGTATCTACTGGCTGATTATCAAATGTTTCCCATTCAATAGGCTCACGTAATTTAACAATTAGCATTGCTGATTTATTAATCGATTCATCCTGTGCATGAGGTATCGCAATGCCTTTTTCCATCCCTGTCGTTCCCTCAGACTCACGAATCTTATACTTATTTAAAATATAACTTTCATTATTCGTATATCCTAATTTTTTAGCAAAATTTGCTAAAAAATGTAAGAGTTCTTCTTTATCAGAAACGGCTACGTTCAATTCAATGTTTTTTCTTTTCAATATATTATCGAATTCATTTTCATTCATTTTTATATCATTATCTTGCTCTTGTTCAAAGTTGGTATTACTACCTACATTCATCACTAAACTATTATTTTTTTTAGCTTGGCGACCAGCAATAGCGGCTAGTAAGACAGCAGATACAAGTGATCCAATAATAATCCATAATACCCACAGTAATGGTTTATTCACTAACGGTAATACAATAAATCCACCATGTGGAGCCGGTACACTAATTCTAGTTACATAGGTTAAAATCGCAGCAATCGAAGAACCAACCATAAATGCAGGAATATTTAGTAGCGGATTCTTTGCCGCAAATGGAATTGCACCTTCTGTAATATGAGTTGATCCTAATAAAAAGTTAACGTAACCTGCGCTGCGCTCTTTATCTGAGTATGCTTTTTTGTTGAACAGTACAGCAAACCCTGTTGCCAATGGTGGCGCAATACACGCTGCAGAAACTCCTGCCATAAAGAAATAATTTCCCTGTGCTAAAAGAGCTGTTCCGGTTAAATATGCTGCTTTATTAATTGGCCCACCCATATCTGAAGCACACATAATTCCAACAACTAATCCTAATAGAATGGGACTTGAATTTTCTAAACCCTTTAAAAACGTCATCATTCCTTCATTAATTGTTGCCATTGGAACTGATAGATACCAAATAATAGAGCCTGATAAAAATACTCCAATTACAGGTAAAATAAAAATGGCTTTCAGTCCATCTAATGATTTAGGTAGTTTTTTTAATAAGAACTGTAATATTAAAATCGTATACCCTGCTAAAAATCCACCAATTATTCCACCTAAAAATCCCGTTCCATTTGTATATGCTATCATTCCCGTTACAAATCCAACTATCAATCCAGGTCTTTTACCAATAGCCTCAGCTATATAGGCACATAGAATTGGAACCATAAGATTCATTGCAAATCCGCCAATAGTGTTCAATAAATGTGCTATATCGTTATATTGAGGGCTTTTTATGTCTGCTGAATTAATTCCCCAAAAAAATGATACGGCTGTTAACACTCCCCCAGCAACTACTATTGGTAACATATGTGACACTCCATTCATCACGTACACATACATTTTGTGCCAAAATGAGCCAGATAAATTTACTGTTTCTTCATTCGATGAAATTTTTGCTCCTTTTCGATGATAGGTAGGTAAATTATCATCTGTCAATATTTGATCAATTAATACATCTGCCTCTTTCATACCTTTCGTAACTGACACATTTATCATTTTTTTACCATCGAATCGATCAATATCTACATCTTTATCTGACGCAATTATTACACCATCAGCATCATCAATTTCTTGTTGTGAAAACGCATTTTCTATACCACTTTGACCATGAGTTTCAACTTTAATTGATATACCTCTTTTTTTAGCGGCTTGTTCTAAGGCCTCTTGCGCCATGTATGTATGCGCAATTCCTGTTGGACATCCAGTAGCTGCAATTATTTTATATTTTGTCATCTTAATTCCTCCTTAATATTAGATATTTTTACCTGCTTAGTCAGCTCTTTTACATTCGAAAAATCTGTTAACCCTTTTGAAAATGCCGTTGAACTCGCGGCTGCTATACTTTCTCTAAATACTTCTTCTATTTTTTTGTCCCCTATCGCTACCCCTGCTAAAAAAGTTCCCAACATGGTGTCGCCGGCCCCAGCCGTGTTAACAACGGTTCCTTTAGGGACAGTTCCATATAACACAACCTCTTTATTTATAAACATTGCACCACCGCCACCCAATGATAATAAAATATTTTGTGCACCCAATTTAATTAATTCTTTTGAATAAGTTATCAATTCATGTTGAGATAGTTTATGTTCTACGCCAAACCAACTCATTAATTCTTCATCATTTGGTTTTAAAATATAAGGATTATATTTCAATGTATCCAGTACGGTTTGATAACTAGTATCCAAAACTAGCTTATATCCTTTTTCCTGCGCCTGCTTTGCGATACTAATTAAAATTTCTTCAGAGATTCCGTCAGATAAACTACCAGATACAACTAATGTATCCTTTTCATCTAAATTTTGAATCTTATCCATGAACTGATTTATTTCATCATCACTAACATGTGGACCTTTATTTACTAATTTATACTCCGTATCTTGCTGAATTACTCTTGTAAAAACATTAATTCGTGTATTAGCATCGATATGTACAAAATCAGTTTTTATATTGCACCTTGCCAACTCAGACTCAATATACGCATTAGTAAATCCTCCACCAACTCCAATAGCAGTACTTTCTACGCCTTTCTTTTTTAGAATAAAACTAACATTAACTCCTTTACCATTCGCTTGTATTTCATAATTTTCCGTTCTATTAACAATATTTTTTTTCATTTCATCGGTTTGGATAAAAAGATCAATAGCTGGATTCAATGTACATGTATATATCATAATTTTTACCCCTTTCTTCTACCTACCAATACTACATCTGACAGAAATGAAAAGGTTTTCAATATATGATTTTGTATGCTACAATTGAAAATAAACAAACAATCAAGGTGAGGTGACCAGTAATGTCTCTTAGTAACTCCGAAAAGATTCTTTGGCAAGTCATTCAAGATAACCTAGAAGATATTCCGATATTAACAATAACCAACCTTAGCGATTTAGCTCATGTATCAACCGCTACAGTCGTACGAACGCTCAAAAAAAAAGGCTACAGCGGTTATATGGATTTTAAACAATCTATAATTACTAAAGAAAAAGAAAAAAAATATAAGAATATTCAGAATATGGATCACGATATCCAACAAGTCATTATGAAGAATGAACATGAACTTAATAACACACTACGTATGCTTGACGTTAATACCATAGAAAAAACAGTTCAAAAAATTAAACGTTCAAAAAAAATATACATTTTCTCAAGGGGTTTTTCTGAATTAATTGCAATTGAAATGCTAACAAAATTTGAATTATTAAATAAAAATTGTGTCAGTTTTACGGATCCCAATATTATTAAACAAATTAGTCACAGGATTACATATAATAATATTTTAATTATTATTTCATTGAACGGAACTACTGCAGAACTCCTTGAAGGTGCTAAAAATACGTATAAAAATGGAGCCGATATTATTGTATTAACAACCAACAAATTAAGTCCACTTATTAAATATTCAGATTCCGTGTTTATCGGATTTAAATCTGAAATTTCATATTTCCCTGAATTTGAAGTTAAATCTCGTTTACCATTACAGGTAATGAGCCGTATACTTTTAGATTCTTATGCAATTCGAACAAAGAAAGCTAGCAAATAAATTTATTTCACTTCTACTTTTTTTCATTACTAAATCATTAAAAATAAAGAGGCTAAACATGACGTTTAGCCTCTTTATTTTACTATTTTAATACCTTATCAAACCACGATGTAGCAGTACTTTCAAGAACGACATTTAAATCTTCAATATTCTTTTTACCAACTGTGTTCATCCATTCTTTACCTTTTTCTTCACCATCTTTAGCAAATGGTTCGATACCTTTGCTCCATGTTGCACGTCCACAAAGTACACCATTAAATGTTGATTTTGCTTCATGAGCAAATACTAAAGTATCTTGGAATAATTGTGCCGATACACCACCACTTAAGAAAATAAATGGTAATTTGGTTGCATCACTTTGTTCTTTAAATATATCTAATGCTTCTGTCTTAGAATATACCACCTCATTATCGTCGTTAAACCCTTCCACATAATCCATATTGACTGGCACTTCTACTTTAAGTACATCTACTTTATATTCAGGTTTAGAAAATTCTTTCATCATTTCAATAACTTTATGAGGTTTTACTTTAGCATACTCTGAACCTTTAACATCGTCATTAGTTGCATCATAAGAAACCAATTCTAAAAATAATGGCATATCTTCTGCAGCACATTCTGAACCAAGACGCTCCATATATGCATGTTTCATATTATTAATCTCAGCATTTTCGTCTATATCATAATAAAGTAAGAATTTAATAGCGTCAGCGCCCTCTTCTTTAAGACGACGAACTGACCAATCTGGTAATAAGTCAGGTAAGCGACCTGGGGTAGTAACATCATAACCCGTTTTTTCGTATGCAACTAGTAATCCAGTACTTGCATTACGGACCTTTGCTGCTGGAAGACCATATTCTGGATCAAGTAATATTGCTGAAGCGTATGGTGTTAATTCTGATGAAATTACTTTTTTAAATTCAACGATATCTTCTTCATTTGCTGGCTTATTTGCTGCTGCTGCCAACATTTTTTTTAAAGATCCTCGTTGATCAATTGCTAATGCTGCAATTACGCCTTTTTCATTTGAAAGTGCTTTAAGTCCTGCCAATTTATTTGGTGTCATTTTTATTCCGTCCTTTATTATTTTTTTACTTCTCTCATCCACTTATAATTCTATCTTTGAAGAATATGAAAAGGTTTTTAAAATTTCATTTTTTACATACCAATTAAAAATAACTTAACAATCATAAATACCGTTTACTCCGACTAGCTCTTAATAAAGAATCAGTTAATATCATTTTTTATATTTTAAAGTACCATTTAAATATGTTTCCTCAAAATTTAAATCATGATCTAAAACAATGAAGTCAGCATCTCTACCTGCCGCAATACTTCCGCACTTATCATCAATTCCAACGCTTCTAGCGGGCACATAACTAGCCATTTGGATTGCTTCTTCAGGAGTAGAAATATTCCAATCAACAACATTTTTAACTGCTTCCATTAATTTTAAGACACTACCAGCTAAACTTCCTGACTCTAACCTTGCGGCGCCATCTTTAACAACAACTGGGAACTCACCTAATGTATAATTTCCATCAGGCATTGCACCAGCACGCATACAATCAGTTACTAATACAATGTGGTCTGCTCCTTTAACGTTAATTAAAATTTTAGCAGATGCCGGATTAACATGTTGACCATCACAAATTAGTTCATCATAGACACTACTTAATGACATTGCTGCGCCAACCATCCCTGGCTCTCTATGATTAAGTGGGCTCATTCCGTTATACGTATGAACGAAAATAGATGCACCAGATTCTACTGCAGATTTAGCTTGATCAAACGTAGCATCACTATGCCCCAATGCTACTTTGACCCCTTGTTTAGTTAAGGCCTCAGTAAATTCTTTAACACCCTTTCGCTCAGGTGCAATCGCAATTTTTCGAATAAGTCCATGCGCTAATTTTTGCCAATGCTCAAAAATATCTATACTTGGATCTAAAAAGTATTTAGGATTTTGCGCACCTTTGTGTTTTTCAGTAAAAAATGGACCCTCAAAAAAGATACCCTGTATTTTTGCACCACGTACTTCACCATGACGCTTACCAAAGTCAGAAATAACTTCGTTCAACGTTTCTGGAGCTGCCGTCAATGTTGTCGGCAGAAATGAAGTAACGCCACATTCTAATAAACCTTCAGACATCATTTTTGCGCCCTCAAAATCGTTATCCATCACATCATATCCCTTTAAACCATGGACATGTGTATCTACAAGCCCTGGTGCAATCCATTTACCCGTATATTCTTTGATATCACCATCAGGTTTTTCTTGTTGATAATCACCAAATTTACCATCAATAATTGCCAAGTACCCTTCATTTTCAACCGTGTTTTTCAAGAAAAACTTATCTGCATGAATATAATATATTTCCACCAGTAATGCCTCCTATATTATTTTTGTTAAAAAGAAACTAGCCCATTATCCATAGTCTAGTTCCGCAGGCCTCTTCTAGAATAACTTGAAGAATGCACCTACTAAGCCAACAACTACTGTGAGCCCAATCAACATCAATGGAGATTTACCTTTTTTCAACATCCAGTAACAGAAGAATGTATAAAGAAGCGGTAATAATGCCGGCATCACTTTATCAATAACACCTTTTTGTAAATCAATATCAATTTTCCCAGCATGAATCACAACACCAAATTTAAAGTTAACGTATGTTGCAACCAAGGCTCCAACAACAGTTAATCCAACTATCGACGCAGCACGTGATATTTTTTTTGTATTTTCCTTCATACTCGAAATAGCACGAGTACCAGTTCTATACCCATAATTCATTAACCAGAATAGTAACCCAAAATGCACTGCATTAAAGACAACAAGGAATAAGATCGGTCCAAGTGGATTTCCATTCATTGATAATGAAACCCCAACTCCGGCTGTAATAGGTAGCAACGTTAACCAGAACATCGCATCCCCAATACCACCTAAAGGTCCCATCATTGCTACTTTGATACCACGAATAGTTGATCTATTTTCTTTATTTTCTTCCATTGCTAAAATAACACCTTGAACAAATGTTACTAAAAATGGATGTGTATTAAAAAATTGTAAATGATCAAGCATTGCATATGAGAAATCTTCTTTATCTTTATGAATTTTTTTCAATCCAGGAATTAAACTATAAGTCCACCCACCACCTTGCATACGTTCATAATTAAATGAAGCCTGTAAAAGTAGTGAACGCCAAACCATTTTGTTTAAATCTTTTTTTGTAATTACCTTTTCAACAGTAGGATCGTTATAAGTATCTGGGATCACAACATCATTGCGATCAAATTTCTTTTTAGATGCCATCACTATAGTCCTCCTCTTCATTAACTGTTACGGTTGCTACTTTTTTTCCACCATTATCAGATTTTGCTCCACCAATAAAGAAATCATAAGCAGCGATTGAAATACCAATGATTGCGACTCCTAAGATTGGTAAGTTACCATATGCTGCAACAACAAATCCAATTGCGAAGAATGGTGCGTACGCTGTCTTCCACATAATTTTTAACAACATGGCAAATCCAACAGCTGGCATAATACCACCGGCCGTACTTAATCCTGTTAAGATCCATGCAGGAACGGCTTCAACCATTCCTTGCGCTTTACTTGCACCGAGGAAGATTGGTAAGAACGCCATAATGAAGTAGAAAACAAACAAGATTAGCGGACCCATGTAGTTCAATCGATCAATTTTCTTATCATTACCTTCCATCGCGTATTCATCCATTTTATGCATAACTGGTGAGTAAGCTGTAAATAGTAATGTAACTAAACCTTGTACGGCAACTGCAAATGGTACGGCAATACCAACTGCTAATGTTGGTGTTTGATGAGCAATAATTGCAAATGCGGTTCCCATAATTCCACCAATAACAACATTAGGTGGCTGTGCTCCAGCAAGTGGAACCATTCCAGCCCAAACTAATTCTAATGTACCACCAACAATTAAGCCGGTTTGAAAATCTCCTAATATTAGACCAACTACTGCACCAGTAACGATTGGTCTATGAATATGTGTTAAACCACTATACATATCGATACCGGCAATACCAGCCCATAGTCCAATTAATAACGCTTGTACTAACATATAAATTTCCTCCTTTTTATTATTATATTTACGTTTTTAATATTCTTTCAGTAAGCGCATCATATCTGATGCCTTTTCATTCGGAATACCTTGAACCTCTAGTTCAACACCCAAATCATGCATTTTATTGAATGCTTGAACATCGGTATCATCGACTGAGATAGTTGCCGATAATTGTTTCTTCCCTTCTGAAAAATGTAAATTACCAATATTTACTTTCTTAATTGGGACACCTCCTTCAATAATTTTAGCCATGTCTTCTGGCGTACGAACAACTAATAATATTTTTTGTTTATCCGAGGCTTTACCAATAATACGAATCGTTTTTTTAATATCGAAAAAGCGGATTCCAACAGTTTCAGGAATAACCATCTCCATTAAACTTTGCTGTACATCATCTTTAGAAACCTCATCATTCGCAACTACAACTAGATTAGCGTCAATCGTATTAACCCATGTCATACCAACCTGTCCATGAACAAGTCTGTTATCAATTCTTGCAAGTAAAATGTTTGGTGTTGTCATAATAAATTCCTCCTTGAAATTTTTATTTATAGGCATGTAAAGTTACACCTTTAACTACACGATTTACGGTACCGCTTGGTGAAGGTGTATCTGGTGTGTTTCCCACTTTTACTGAACTTAATAATGAAATAGTTTGCGCATACATAACATCAGCAAGAGCCAGATATCCTTCTGGTAAAAGGGCATCTCCTGATTCAAATGTGAAACGATCACCACTAAAGTTATTCTGTCCCTCAATATCAATCCCAATTACTTTAGCGGCAATTTTATCTCCACTCACTTCTTCTAAAATATCAATATCGTATTGACGTGTATATTCTTGATTGTTAACAAATACAAAAACTAATGTTTTCTCGTTGACGAACGATTTAGGTCCATGTCGGAACCCCATTGAAGAATCAAACATTGTTGTTAGCTTACCTGCCGTTAGTTCAAGAATTTTCAACTGTGCCTCTCTTGTTAATCCCGATAAACTTCCGGACCCAAGATAGACAACCCGATCAAATTCCATATCAATAACAGCTTTTATTTCAGCTTCACGTTTAATCACTTCATGACCCATTGCAATAATAGTCTCAACATATTTTTCTTTAATATCCTTACGTGTTGTATCAAAAATTAATAACGCTGAGAGTGACATACAACTGTATGATCCAGTCATTGCAAATCCCTTATCATTAGACAGCGCAGGCATCATCAATAACAAATTACGTTCGTCATCTTTTGTACCAACAGCAAGTTTCCCTTCCGGAGCACAAGTAATTGTAATTTGATATAAATTTTTAATTATTTTTCTTGAAATTTCAACAGCGGCAACACTTTCAGGACTATTACCACTCCTAGCAAACGAAACTAAAATAGTCGTAGCATCTGGTACTAAATAATCATATGGTGCAGATACGATATCGGTTGTTGGAATACTTTCAAACTGATAATTTGCACGATCCCCGTGGTTACTTAAGTATGGTGTTACAGTATCACCAACATAAGCGGATGTTCCTGCTCCTGTAAAAATGACCCGAATCAACCCGTTCGAGGTAGATTTAACTGATTTTAAAAATGTCTTTATTTCGTCTGACTTTTCACTAAAATTATTAAATGCCTCAGTCCAAAGTTCAGGTTGTTGTTTAATTTCACCTGTTGTAATATTTGCGCCCATTATTTCCAACTCTTTTTCATTCTTCTCAAACATATTAAGCTCTCCTTTAGATGCCATTATCATCTATTTCTACTCTTTTTTTTGTTTCAAATTGCATAATACCTTTTTTACCAGCATCCAGTGCTTTCTCCATAAACGCGCTCATGTTCAAATCCCGGTTAAATAACATATCTAATAACATCGGTATATTCGATCCTGTTAAAACGCTTACATTATTATGCAGTAATTTTATTTTAACTGCTTCATTAAATGGTGTTCCTCCAGGAATATCAGTAAAGAAAACTATTCCATCTAAGCCGTTTAATTTGTTAAGCGCTTTCATATAGTCGCCGCTTAAATCTTCCGCGGTCATTCCTTGTATAAAATCACAAAGAATAAAATTTTCTTGTTGTCCGGCAATAAGTTCAATATTTGATCCCATTCCAGTTGCAAAGTTCCCATGTCCAGCTACTACCATACCAATCATATAATTATCCTCCCTTATTTATTGTGTCGAATATGATAAGTAAATTTATCACCCCTCGCAATACTCAACGTAAATTCAATTACTTCATTTTTTGTGTTATACGTCGTTCGCTCTAATTTAAGAACAGGTGCACCTTCATAAAAATTTAATAAAGTTGCATCATTGCCTGCCATAACACCTGCTGTTAAAGATTCATCAGCCGTTTTTACAATCTGGTTATAATCATCTAAAAAAATGACATACATCGCTTGCTTATTTAATGTCTCCACAGTTAAAGAGGGAAATTTAGCATACGGTAAGTAAGTTCTCTCTAACATCATTGGTTCATCTGATGCAAGTCTTAATCGTTTTAATTTAATTACCTTGGTACCAACTTCAACTTTTAAACCTTGAGCAATAAACTCATTAGCACTAATAACATCAAAGCTAATTATTTTACTACTCGGTTCTTTATCAAGGGAAACCATTTGTTCTGTAAAACTAAACGTTCCCCCTAAATCAGTCTTAATTTTAGCGATATTCGACACAAATGTTCCTTTACCATGTTGGCGATATACATAACCCATTAGTTCTAACTCATTTAGTGCTGTTCGGACAGTCGTACGACTCATATCGTAAGCAATAGATAAATCACGTTCAGACGGTAATTTATCATTCACCTTTAGATTCTTTTCAATTTCTTCTTTTAGCGTATCTACTAATTGATCATAGAGTGGACGCTCATAATTACCGTTTAACATTACTTTTCCCCCAAGTGGTTACTACCACATACATAATATATTATTTTTAAAACTCTTTGTCAATAGTTATTTTTATATTAACTATTATTAAATCATTTGTATTTTCAACATTGGTACCTACCATTAATCATGTTTTTTAATTCCCCCCTTCTAAAGTAATCATATTTCACTTTAAAGTTATAGATTATTAGCGACACACTACTTCGCTGTATAAAATTATCGTGACCGATATGACTTGCTTTCTAATTATATCAATTAAGCATAACTTTTATTTATTAGATTCTAAACTCATATAAATTCTTTCTACAATAAATACGTAAGGGTACTAAAAAGTTACTTTAGTCTAAATAATATACATCTAAAATAAAACGTTTACATTTTAGTAAAAGTTTAGTAAAATGTAGTTGTTAACTAAAAGAATGCGTTTTCACGTTTATTATTTTTATGTTTTGCTATTATGAATAACAATTTCTTTTACCAAAAATCTATTATATAGGAAGAGGTCATTAGAATGGATACAAATAAATTAACGATTGATGCCGAACGATTTGCAGCTGCAATTATTGCCGGAAATCCTAAGCAAACAAATGAAGATAACAAGATATATATTAAACGTCAATTGACGTTATACCTTGAATCAGTTTTGTTAGTTAATGATTTTAATTCTTTAGAAGAAAACCAATTAGGTTCTGCTAAAGAAAAACAACGTCAAGCAATTTTAGATAAGATTATCGAACACAGATATAACTAATTTTAACTACACTCGAAAGGAATTAAACTAATGAAAAATTCTAAAGATTTTAAACAATATGCTTCATATGCCTTTGGTGCATTTGGACATGATGCCTTTTATGCAACACTTAGCACTTATTTTATGATTTTTATTACAAGTCAATTATTCGTTACAAAGGATGCTGGTTTCAACGCTAAAATGATTGGTTACGTCACAACTATGATGGTTGTTATTCGAATTGTTGAGATCTTTTTTGATCCTTTAATTGGTGGCGTTATTGATAATACTCGTACTCGTTGGGGGAACTTTAAACCATGGTTACTAATCGGTTCAATTGTCAGTTCAATTGGATTAATCCTTATTTTCACTGATTTTGGTGGTTTAGCTACAAGCAATCCTTATCTTTACTTAATTCTTTTTGCCATTGTTTATATCATTCTAGATAGTTTCTATTCATTTAAAGATATTTCATTCTGGTCAATGTTACCAGCTCTAAGTGTCGAATCAGAAAAACGGACTAAATTTGGAACAATTGCTCGTTTTGGTTCAACATTAGGTGCTCAAGGTGTTATTATCGTTATCGTCCCAATCGTTGTCTTCTTTTCAAAAATGTTCTCAGGTACAACTGGTAATACACAAACAAAAGCAGGTTGGTTAGGTTTTGCTATTGTTATCGGTTTGGTTTCATTCTTAGGTGCTTTAGCAACTATTTTAGGAACTAAGATTGAAAAAAATGCAATTCGTGAAAATACTGAAAAAGTTCGTTTCCGTGATGTTTTCAAAGTTATCGGTAAAAATGATCAGTTAATGTGGTTATCATTATCATATTTCCTTTTCGCTTTTAGTTATGTTATTACAAATTCACTTTTGATTTACTACTTCAATTATGTTTTAGGTAGTGCAGCTGCATTTACTACTGTTGGTGTTCTAACAGCAGTCTTAGGAATTATTTCAGTTTCATTGTTCCCAACTTTAGTTGCATTGGTTCATCGTCGTGCTATCTACCTTGGCGGAATCGCTGTCATGCTATTGGGTTACATTCTCTTCCTATTTGCTGGTACTAACCTTGTTGTTGTCTTAATTGCTGTTGGCTTATTCTTCTTCCCATATCCACTTGTTTTCTTAGCAGCATTGATGACAATTACGGATAGTGTTGAATACGGTCAATTAAAGAGTGGAACACGTAATGAATCTGTTACTTTAGCAGTTCGTCCTTTGTTGGATAAATTAGCTGGTGCCTTCGCTAATGGTGTTGTTGGTTTTGCCGCAATCCAAGCTGGTATGACAGGTAGTGCTAAACCAAGCGATATTACAAACAGTGGTTTACTACAATTCAGAATGTACATGTTCTTCGTTCCAATGGCCTTAATAATTGTTGCTGCTCTTATCTTTATGTCAAAAATTAAATTGACTGAAGCTAAACATGCTGAAATCGTTACAGAATTAAAAAAGAAATTAGATTAATATAATTAAAAAAACAGCGATCAGATAAAATCTGGTCGCTGTTTTGCTGTCTAATCGTTAAGTCCTTTACCATCAAGAATTTTCGGAATATATTTAATAATTCTAGCCTCACGCGTTTCTGTTTTTTTAGCATCTGCAAAATAACGTGCATACGTTTTTTGACGTCCAAGCGTTAACGTTTCAAAAAATTCTTCCAATTCTGGCATTTCATTCATTTTTTTCTGGAATTCCACTGGCAACACTAATTCAGTTGGTTTACCCTTAGGAACCTTTAACCCAGCCTTTTCTGCATTAATTGCTTGTTGAATGTAATCACTTATCTCTACTTTTAAATCAGTAACATCTTTTAAGCTATGAAATCTAATTTGGCGACCAACCTCAGTATGTTCGCCCGTTGGAACTAAAATACCCTTACCATCATCAATCAGAGTTCCTTTTAAGAAAAGTAATGCCATATACTCTTTAAATCCTTGAATTAAGACAATATTTTTACCATTTAGTGTATAACAAGGTTTGCCCCATTTAAATTCTTCAGTCAGTCCCGTTTCGAGTGCAAGTTCTCTTAACTGTGTCATTTCTTCTTTCCATTGTGTTGCTTTTTCTAAGTGTAAATCAACTTTTGGATTCTTTTTAATTTCTGTCATTGTCTTAACCCCTTTATTTTATAATCTTTTTTCTGGATTTAATTGTAGCCCAATCAATGAACATAACAAGAAAAATGCAGCTAATAATATCGTTTTAGTTCCCATTATCGGTACCATAGCACCCATAGAAATTGCGCCAAAAAGAAATGCTAAGACGACACCCAACATCCGCCAACCTTTAGCCATTGCGATTATATTACCTTTAACAATTCCGTCATAAAAACTTTCAGCCATTGTCCTCAAATTACCCGTCATCATAAATGACGTAAAAGGTCCTCCGTTGATTTGTCTAAATTCTTGAAGTTGAGCTGCTGCAACCATTGAAATGATTCCTGTAGATAACTGTGCTGGCCAATTTCTTGGAATAAATGCAACAATAATTAAAAGGATCGTCTCAATACCGATAACAAATCGTTGTCGTTTATTAATTGAATCTTCTTCTTTAAATCGATGTTGCAGATTTCTAGTTATAATAATACCAATCATAAAAGCAAAAATTGGAATCAGATGATCGAATATGGCCCCCCATTTCATTTGGCCCATATCAATACCTAATATAATTAAATTTCCGGTTTGCATACCAGCGAAAACACCATCATGTACGATATAGGTATACGCATCAAATCCCCCGCCGGCAAATATTAATCCAGCGAACAGTACCCTATCCAATAGTGACATTGGTTTTTTCATCAAATCCTTCTTTCAGATTGTACTTAAAATATTCTTTCAAATTAAGTATACTAAATTATCAGAAGTTAACAAGAATATACGATTAATTTTTACTATTAAAGACGTTATCAAGCGATTTTTTCTGTTTTAAAGTTTATAATGAAATTAGTTTTTATAAGACAAGGGAGATTACTTTTATGCATTTAGCCATTATTGGTGCCGGACCACGAGGTCTGATTACACTTGAACGACTCATTGCTTGGCAACAAGCAGATCCTTCAAATTCACCACTTACTATTGATTTATATGATCCATATGGTGTTGGTGGGCGCGTATGGTCACCAACTCAACCACACGAATTAATCATGAATACCGCAGCTCAACAAATTAGTTTATTCTATGGAACAAGCGTCCAATCTATTGGTCCAGTTATCCCAGGACCAAACATTTTCGAATGGGCTCAATCTGATGCTCATGATTTTATCGAAATAAATAATTATTCAGCGGATTTTTTAACTGAAATTAAAGATTTACATCCAAACGATTATGCAACAAGAGCACTTTTTGGTGTTTATATCCAATGGTACTACGCTGAATTACTTAAACGTGCCTCTAACAATATCACAATTAATTTGAATAAAAGTACGGTTACACAAATTTCAAAAAAAGCTGATCAATTTGAAATCACAACCGCCTTACCTTCAGTTAGCATCGTTGACTATGTCGTAATGTCTTTAGGTAATCTTGAAAATGAATTATCTGTCGGACAAAAAAGATTTGATACATTCGCTACAGAAAACAAGTTAACTTATGTTTTACCAGGCTTTCCAAATGAAACAAAACTAGATCATATCACGCACGAAGATACTGTTATTTTACGTGGCTTAGGTCTTAGCTTCTTTGATTTAGTGACCCGTTTGACTGTAGGCCGTGGTGGTCTATTTAAGCGATTAGAGAACGGGCAACTACAATATCAAGCAAACGGTAACGAACCTCACATTGTGGCAGGTTCGCGTCGTGGATGGCCTTATCATGCCAAAGGGGATAATCAAAAATCACCCGGCGAAGAAACTCAAGCTCATTTTTTAACGGCGGCTAAAATGGCAGTTTTCATGGAAAATGGTACCGTTTCTTTCAATGAATTTTGGACCTTATTAAGTCATGACGTTGAATATCAATATTATTCATTACTTGTCGCACAGAATTATCCAAAAATCGATTTAACAAAATTCCAATTAGCTTTCTTAAAAGATCCTAAAGTAACCGTTGAGCGATCAATTATTCTTGAAGAAGATCGCTTTAATTGGGATCATCTAGGAAATCCAATGACTAAAAAACCTAATGAAGATTTCAAAGCCGTTATGTTAGACCATTTACAAAAAGATGCAGTAGATGCAAAATTAGGTACTAAGACCGGACCATTGACCAGTGCTCTTGAGGTTTTACGTGACTTACGTCTTCCGGTTAGACAATTAATTGATAACCGTCTCTTAACAGATGATGACTATTTAACTAACTTCTTAGGCTGGTTTAATTCATTAAATAACTTTTTAACAATCGGGCCTCCTACCATTAGAGTTGAACAATTACGGGCACTCGTTGAAGCTGATGTTGTTACACTATTAGAACCTGGAATGGTCGTCGATACTAAAGATCATCAATTTGAAACATATAGTGCAAACCAACCAGATCAACGCTACTTAGCAACAACTCTAATTGAAGCACGCGTTCCTGCTGTTCATGCGACAACAGCAACAAGTCCTTTAATAAAACAGTTACTCGATACAAAAATCGCCAATCCTTTAATTTTAAATCCAACTAAAGGTGATTCTGTTATAGATGGCGCAGTCAACGTTGACCCTGTCAGCAATTTATTACTAGATGAGCATAAGACACCGCAACCTGGTTTATACTTCTGGGGTGTTCCGACTGATGGTGTTCATTGGCTAACAGCTGCAAGTCCAAGACCTTTTGTAAATGATGTTAGTTTACGCACAGCTAATGATATTGTTAAAGCTATTTTTACAGAAGAGTCACATAAATAATAATTAAAAAAGTGAATCATACCCTATATTGAGAATAGAGTATGACTCACTTTTTTAATATCTTTTACCTATTAAATTGACGTTAATTAATCCTAAAATAATAATTTTCTACTTGAGGATAACATTATATTCTAAATCATGATAAAATCATTAACTAGATATCCATCAACATTTCTTTATTAATTATGCTACTTAAATCAAAGGAGAAAAATGATAAAATCAATTATGCACGATGAAATATTTCTCGCACAAAAAGCTGAGATTGCAACTAAAAATGATGGCTCAATCGTAACCGATTTATTAGATACATTAGAAGCAAATAAAGAGGTTTGTGTTGGAATGGCTGCCAATATGATTGGTGTGAATAAACGAATTATCGTTTGCCAATTTGGTAATCTAAATGTTCCCTTTATTAATCCTAAGATTACAAAAAAATCTGGACGTTACAACGTCAATGAAGGTTGCCTTTCGTTGACTGGCGAACGTCCAGCACAACGATATGATTCCATTACAGTTGATTATTTAGACAAATCATTTCAACCACAAACCCAAAAGTTTTCAGGTTGGATGGCACAAATCATTCAACACGAAGTCGATCATTGTGAAGGTATTATCATCTAAATGAAAAAATCTCGAGAAAATAAATTCTCGAGATTTTTTTATTATTTAAATTTAAGCTTGAGCAGTTGGATAAATCGTAAATTCATTAACATTAACTTCTTCTGGTTGATCAATGGCAAACTTAACCACGCGTGCAATTGCGACCGGATCAATTCCAACTTGTTCATAAAATGACGACATCCCTGAAAGGGTTTGTTCATCCGTAATAGTATTTAATAATTCTGTGTTAATTGCTGCTGGATATAAGGTTGATGTTCTTATATTTGTTTTTTCCATAGCACTTTCTGTCCTTAGAACTTCCATTAAATTACGGACAGCAAATTTTGTTGCGCCATAAACACCTGCATCTGGGAATGATTTAATGCCTGCAACAGATGATGTTGTAATAACATGTCCATGTTTTTGTTCAATAAATATAGGCAACACTGCAGCAATTCCGTTCAATACACCTTTGATATTGATATCAATCATATCATCCCATTCATCCGTTTTTAAAGCCGATAAGGGCGAGTTAGGCATGATTCCAGCATTATTGAATATAACATCTATCCCACCAAAAGTTTCTTGTGCTAAAGTAACTAAATTCTTAACGTCACTTGCCTTAGTGACATCAGTAACGGCATATGTTGCCTGACCACCATTCTTTTTAATTTCTTCAACAATCTTTGCTAACTTAGCTTCACGACGAGCACCTAAAACGACTTTAGCCCCACCTTCAGCTAACATTCTGGCCGTTGCTTCACCAATACCACTTGATGCTCCTGTAATAACAACAACTTTATTTTCTACTGACATATCATTATCCTCCAATTTAATTAGTATGTTTACATTACTCTTTAAAGTGCACTCTAAGTCAACAAAAAAAGACTCATTTTTATACAAAATAAAAGTGAGTCTCTAGTACCTATTTATTTAAACGGTAAGCAGCGTGATATAAAGGGCCTACGTATTCATTAAATGCAAAACCTGATTTAATTCCAGCAGTTACAAAATCTTTTGCTTTATAGACAGCTTCTTTAACTGACAATCCGTTTGCAAGGCCCGCAGTTATGGCCGCTGCAAATGTACATCCTGCTCCATGATTATAAGCAGGCGTTATCTTTTCAGTTTCTAAAACCTCAAATTGAGTTCCATCATAAAATAAATCAAGCGCCTTTTCACCCTTAAGAGCTTTACCGCCTTTAACAACGACATTTTTTGCACCTAACTCATGAATCTTAATAGCTGCTTGTTTCATGTCGTCAAGTGATTTCAAAGTTCCCATTCCAGATAAAACACCAGCTTCAAACAAATTAGGCGTTGTGACTGTCGCAATTGGGATCAATAAATCACGGATAGCATCAGCTGCTTCTGGATTTAATACTTCATCTTCACCTTTACAAACCATAACAGGATCAATCACAACATTCTTAATCTCTTTTTCTAAAATGCTTTCACGAGCTACTTCTGTAATTGCAACACTACCAAGCATCCCTGTTTTCATTGCAGCAATATCTCCGCCGGCACCTGTCGTTTTCAACTGTGCTTTTACTAATTCAGCATCCATAACAGTTACGTTATGTGCCCATCCAGCATCTGGATTCATGGTAACAATTGAAGTTAGCGCAACCATACCATAAGTTCCAAACTCTTCAAATGTTTTCAAATCTGCTTCCATACCAGCGCCACCACTTGCGTCGCTACCAGCAATTGTTAAAACCTTAGGAATTATTTTCGTCATTACTAATCTCCCTTTTATTGGATGATTTATTTTTAAATTAATATTATTTTATCATACGCCTTGTTATAAACAGCGATACTATTAGGAGTCTTACGCTTCAGAAATATATCGGTATCATTAAAGAGCCACTCAAAATTTTAAATGACAGCTTTCACTTCTTATAAACCTAATGACATAAAAAAAGTTTTTTTATTTATCTAATTTTTGATCGACACTTTTTGTTTCTCTTAATAAAAAGACTGCTGCTAGAATTCCAATAATCATAATGACCAATGATGTTAAAACAACTTGAATCATGCCTTTATCAAAAGCTGTTAAAACAATCTTTTGAACTTTATCAGCATAAGGAGTCGCTATTATTTTTTGACTCCACGCAACCATATGTCCAGAAAATGCTCCTGCATTTACTAAGGCTTGCTGAATACCCGTTGCAGCTACACTAGGAATATGACTATCACTAAAACCAGTGCTCAAACTTGATTCATATGCTTTAGTTTGTGCTAAACCAAGAATTACAACGCCTACTGTTATTCCAATTTGACGAAAAACATTCAATAAACCAGATGCCATGCCAATTTCTTTTGGATTAATATTATCCATAGCAGCAGTATTAATCATCGGATTAATAATAGCGTTACCCAATCCAGTTAATACAAGAAGCGGAAGTAATTGCATGTAGGTAAAGTCCGTTGTTGTTACCTGGCTAAACGTAAATAAACCAAGTGAGGCAACGATAAATCCAAGTGAAATCATCCACTTTTTACCAAACTTGTATCCTAGAACTCCTGTAAAAGGACCTAAGACAAGCGACCATAAACTCATAGGTAGTTGATGTAATCCCGTGGAAAAGGCTGAATATCCCATATAATTTTGCATTAAACTTGTTTGATAAGCGGCTAACGCAAAGATACCAGCACCAAGTGCAAATGCAAGAATTACAACACCAACAAAATGACGATTTGTTAATAATGTTAAATTCATCATTGGCGATTTAACTTTTAACTCTACAAAAACAAAGGCAGTTAAGATTAAAATTGATGCAATTAACCATCCCATAACATGCATATCAGTCCAAGCCCAATGCATATGTTGTTCTTTTTGAATTAAGCCATAAATACCAGCAAATAATCCAACTGCTGAAAGAATCATTCCTATAAAATCAATCGATTCCCCAGCGCCATATGCAGGTGTTTCTTTAACATTTCTAATAACCAAATAAATCGCAATGATACCGACCGGTAGATTAACAAAGAAAATTGAAGGCCAACCAAAGTTCTCAACTAAAAATCCACCAACTAAAGGTCCGATTGCTGTTGAGAATCCAATAACTGATCCTAAAATACCAAGTGCTGTCCCACGTTCTCGGCCTTCAAAGTTAGACGCAACTAACGCCATTGATAAACTCATCATTCCTGAACCACCAATTGCTTGAACTGCTCGACCAAAATCAAGAACTAATAAGTTTGGTGCAAGCCCATTTACAACAGATGCAATCGTAAACAAAATTGTACTAGCGATGAAGACTTTTTTTCGTCCAAACATATCACCTAATTTTGAAACAATTAATAAACTGACTGCATACATTAACGTATATGCATTTAATATCCATTGTAAATCACTAAATGTTGTTTTAAAATCAACTGCCATACTTGGTAAAGCAACATTTACAACAGTAACATCTAAAAGGCCCATAAAAACACCTAAACTCATAGCGAACAATGCTACCCAACGATTTGTTGCTTTTTTCATTTTTTATTCTCCTTTTGTATATCTTTAATTTGCTCCACTACACCAATATAATTCATACCACATATTTTAAAGCAATAAGTTTCATTCCATTTAGAATCATGGACGACCATTTTTCCAATACCAATCGTAACTTATATCCTGACATATTACGACTCATTAGTACTGTTAAAATTAATAATCTATACATATCACTTTAGCGTCTTTCTTCGAAGTCCTTTTAGAAATCACTATTAGACTCATATAAGTATAGTTTTTTTAGCCCTATTTGCAAGTTTTTTGTAAAGCTAATATTTTGCCAATATACCTTAATCATGATAAGTTTTACTTATAATAAGTAAATAAAAAGGAGATTTTATAATGGCAAAATTAACAGAAGATATGAAAAAAATGATTCCTGAACAACTTAATTTTCTTTCAACCGTAGATGAAAATGGGTTCCCACAAGTTGGTCCTAAAGGATCAATGCGTGTTTTTGATGATACGCATTTGATTTATAATGAAGAAACAGCTAAACATGCATTACACAATCTTCAAAATAATGGCCGTGCAGCTGTTGCTGTTATAGATCGTCCTAATCTAAAAGGCTTCCGGTTTGAAGGCACAGCACATTTAATTGATTCCGGTAAAATTTTTGACGATGCTGTTAAATTTGGTGAAGAACGCCATTTACCAAAAATGTACTATGCTGTCATCATTGATGTTGAACGTATTTACAAATTAGATGCTGGCCCAACTGCTGGTGATTTAATTGCTGATTAAATATTAAGACAAAAGGACTAAATCCCGTAAATGGGATTTAGTCCTTTTGTCTTATTTTTGAGCTAATTGTTCTAAAATAGCTAATCCAACACCATCTTCATCATTCTTTTTTGCATGATGATTAGAAATATCTTTATTAATTTGATGACCATTCTCCATTGCATAACTGATACCTGCAGCTTTTAACATCGATATATCATTCAAATTATCGCCAATTGCCATCACTTCTGACATAGGAATACCCATACTATCAGCAAATTTTTTCAACGCAATCCCTTTTTGTGCATTAACATGATTAACTTCAAGATTATTATCCCCTGAAGAAGTCACAATGAGTGTTTCATTTTCTTCAATTTTATTTTTTAAAACAGATAAGTCATCTGATTCATCCGTTTTTCGAATAAGAAATTTAAACAAATCTATTTCAGAATCATCAATAATTTCACTGTAATCGTCTATATAATGAATAGGATTTAAGTTTAATTTGATAACCGCTTCATCATATTTAAGAGGATCATCTGAATAAACACCTTTTGACGTCATAACTTTGAAAAAGGCATGTTCATTCTTCAAAAATTTAATGAGTTTTTGTGCCTCTTTTTTTGATATTGGAAAACTATTAATTTGTTTGCCTTCCTCAGTTACCGTAGCGCCCCCATTATAATTAATCATCGGTGCACTAATACCTGCTGCGTCAATTAAGGGTTTTACCTCATCATAACTTCGTCCAGTGGCAACAACAAAAGTCACTCCCATTTCTTGAGCCTTCTTAATAGCCGCTGCGTTACCCTTCGAAATACTATTTTCATTATTTAATAACGTGCCGTCCATATCTGATGCGATAATTTTAATCATACTTACTAGACACTCCTCTGATTTCAGTTTAGTAGCAACTTAAGCATAGCATGCCACCTAAATAGTGTAAACGTTAACATCTAGACAAAATTAAAAAAGACTACTAATCTATAGTAATCTTTTCTAATTTATGTTTCCTAACCTAACTAATTTAATTATCGATTGTTATGCTAATTCCCGTTAATCTATTTGAGAATATTGATAATTTACTTGCATAACTTGGATGATCATTATTAGCTTGAACAACTTGTTTAAGTGTACCAAAGTCATCCGTAATAATACCATCAACGTTCATAAATAACATCTTTTGCATAATCGTTTCATCATTTACAGTCCAAGCATAGACATCCTGGTTCTTATCATGTGCCTTGCTCACAAATGAGTCATCTAGAGTTGTAGCTTCCATAGTGTACGCATTTGCTGGTGTTTCTGGAAATGATATATTATATGGAATAATAAAACTGATATAAAGCTTTGGTGCTTGTTTTTTTACTTGTGAAACAACATCATAACTTAAAGAATGAATTCGATCCTTATCAGCTAATAGTCTTTTTTGATATTTTTTAACAAAGTTTTTAGTCATATTGGGACTATCTTGCGGAGATACTTTGATTTCAACTAATAATTTTTGATGATTCTTCTCTGCTGCCTTTAAATATTCATCGAAACTTGGAATTTTAGCTGAATAACCATTTTCACGAACAGTTAATGCTGTTAACTCGGATAATGTTAAATCATGTACTGTCCGATTAACATTCGCTAAATTTTCCAAATTTGGATCATGCATAACAACAAATTTATGGTCTTTTGTTTCTTGAATATCCATTTCGATGTAATCAGGTTTCTCTTTAGCTGTTTTTTCTAAGGCAGGAATGGTATTTTGTACACCATTTCCATCATCAACTCCACGGTGAGAAATAAGAACTGGATAGTCATTTAGCATCCCCTTTAAGTAAACATAATTATAAATAGAAGCTGTCCCTGCAACTAGTATCAGGAGAACAACGACACTAACTTTCTGTAATTTAATAAAGCGTTTCTCTTTATAGAATGTTTCTTGAACGGGTTTCAAATGCGGTTGTTGTTCTTCAAAAACATCTAGCGCAATACCTAACAACATAGTCACACTTAAAGCTAATACGATTTGTCCTAAAATTTCCAAAATAAACAGATTAAACATCACAATCATAAATGCTTGATTTTGAAAATGATTATCTACATAGTTCTGAATTAGGAACAAACTAATTTGAACAATTCCTGATATAAAAGCTATAGAAGCCGTAATTACTAATCCTTTTGTGACGGTTATCCAAAATTTGCCACGTCCAGCTTCCCAACTTTGTTTAATTAAATGACCGATTCTTTTTTCTGAACTAAACAACATAGTTGGAATAAAACTAATTAATCGGATAGAGAAGAAAAATGCTACACCATAGACTAAAAGTATTGGGCCCCAGATAGCTGGACTTGTCCACATATCTTGAAGAATAAAATCTGGAATAGTCACCTTATTTAATAAAGTAGATGTAAATAAGACTTGTCCAAATGGTAAAATTAAAACGAAGTAAAAAATAACGAGCAACGCTGTTAAAGGACGTAACTCTAAAACGTCATGAATTGATTGTTTTAATAATGACTTAAATTCAATTTTTAAATCATAACGAATAGCTTGAATACCCCTGATCATGAAAGACATTTGAATATAAACAATACTTAATATAACTAATATAACAAGGATAAACTCAATTAATAATATAGGTTTATCCTCAATAACCGAAATAATGTTAGTATAGGTTAAATATTCGACTTGGTTACTACTAAGTATCTGGCTTACCACCCAAGTTAAGATTGGTTGTACCACTGCAGATAAAATATAATTAGTAACAACTACTAAAATAAAATACAATTTCCAGTGTTGAAAAAATTCCTTATAACTTTGATTTAAAAAATGAAATGTTCTACGCATATTTTCCCCCAATTAAATATTTAATATGTACTTTATACTATCATAGCCTTACCTTTTTTTACATTTATTGACTTTATCCGCGTAAAAATTGAATCTTACTACCTTAGCGTGGTAAATTAGATAGTATCGTTTCTCATAAAAGGAGTTCATCATGTTAAAACATAAAAAAGGTTGGTTTATCTTATTATTCTTAGTCCTAATCGTCTCTATTGGTTCATTATTCTTTTTCATTCAAAATTCTCACTCCGTTTCCAATACTAATCACCAAAAAAATAGCTCTAAAAAGGTAAGTTCATCTTTACCCAAGAAAACTATTAAGAAAAATAAGCTCATTTCAAATACTAAAATAGACAGTTCGCATTGGAAATCATTTAAGGGCCAGACCGAATTTCCAATTTTAATGTATCATAGTATTTCTGTTGGAAATTCACTTCGTATTCCTGAAGCACAATTTGCCCATCAAATGCAGTGGCTTAAAAAAAATGGTTACTACACGTTATCACCTGCTGAAGCTATCGAAGTTTTTAAAACACATAAAAAACCTGCTAATAAAATTGTTTGGATTACTTTTGATGATGGTTACAAGGATAACTATGAAAAAGCTTATCCTGCTCTCAAAAAATATCATCAAAAAGCAACCATCAACTATATTACAAGCCACTTTGGCCACATAAACAAACTAACTATGCCACAAATGAACGAGATGCGAAAATCAGGTTTAGTAAGTATTCAAAGTCATACTGTCCATCATGAGGAACTTAATCAGATGACCGATGCACAACAAACTTTTGAATTTAAGAATTCGAAAAAATGGCTAAACAATAAATTTCATCAAGAGACATCAATTATTTGTTATCCAGTTGGTCGCTTCAATAACCAGACCGCTAAACTTGCTAAAGATGCAGGCTACAAACTTGGTCTAACGACATTACCAGGACTCGCTAATGAAAGCCAAGGACTATTCACCTTGCATCGTGTCCGTATCTCACCCGATTTATCAGATATTTCTTACAAGTATCTTTTAGAACACGGCATGTAAACAACACAAAAAAAAGGAATAAATCGCTGTTTGATTACAGTGATTTATTCCTTTTTTTTGTTAAACATTTTAATACACCGAAAGAATTATTTAATTAAGCTTAGTTCTAACCCTAATGCTTCTGCGACACGTGTTCCGTATTCCTTATCAGCTTGATAAAACTGTTTAGTTTCACGAATCTTTATCTCAATATCTTTAACTTGTCCCAGATTTAATTTAATATTTTCAATTAAACGTGCTTTTTCATCAGTAGGTAACAATCGATATAATTTACCGGCAGCAGTATAATAATCCTCATTTACTGAATAGTTGCCTACTTTTCCATCCAATGTATCACCATGAACTTCTGCATGGCGATTTTCTTCAGGTCCACCTAAACTGTTGGGCTCATAGTTAACATCACCGTTCTGATTTTGCGCCATTAAACCATCTCGTTCATAATTATGAACCTCATTTTTAGGACGGTTAGTTGCCAATTGTTCATAGTTAGCACCTAATCTATATCTTGCAGCATCTTTATAACCAAATAAGCGTCCTTGGAGTAATTTATCTGGTGAGGCTTCAATTCCTGGAACGAAGTTAGCTGGTGAAAATGCTAATTCTTCAATATCTTCAAAATTATTTTTTGGATTTTCATCTAAAACCATTTGGCCAATTTCAATTAATGGATAGTCCTTTTGCGAAATAACTTTCGTAACATCAAAGATATCTTGCGGATAGGCTAATCCTGCTTTGTAAGGCACAATTTGTACGGCTACTGTCCAACTGGGGTAATCTTGATCCTCAATCGCATTATACAAATCATTTTGTAAGTAATCAGAATCTTTTCCTCTTAATTCTTCAGCAACCTCATTACTTAAATTATGAACACCTTGGTTTGTTTTGAAATGATATTTAACCCAAAATTGTTCACCTTGCTTGTTTACCCATTTAAAAGTATGACTTCCATAACCGTGCATCATTCGGTAACTAGCAGGGATCCCACGATCACTCATAAGCATTGTTACTTGGTGAACTGTTTCAGGTGATAACGACCAGAAATCCCACTGCATATCCTGACTTCTAGCATGCGTTTTTGGGTCACGCTTTTGGGAATGTATAAAATCTGGGAATTTCAAAGCATCATTAATAAAGAAAACGGGCGTATTATTACCCACAATATCGTAGTTACCTTCATCTGTATAAAATCTTACTGCAAATCCTCGTACATCTCGATAAGTATCCGGATAACCTGCCTCACCAGCTACTTGTGAAAAACGGGTTATGACTGGCGTTTTCTTGCCCAAACCATTGAAAAGACCTGCCATAGTATAATCACTCATATCTCTAGTTAATTCAAAATAGCCTTTAGCCCCTGCCCCTTTTGCATGGACCACTCTTTCTGGAATACGTTCTCGATTAAAATGTGCCAATTTTTCTAGTAATTGGTAATCTTGAACTAAAACCGGTCCACGAGCCCCAGCTGTTTGTGAATTTTGATTATTCGCCCATGTTTGACCTTCATTTGTTGTTAAATCCCCCATGATGATTCCTCCTATTATCTTATTTATAAGTCCAATCCTAGCACCTAAACTGATAATTACAATTATTTTGACTTTTATAACTTGAATCGGAAAGTAGGTTTTAAATATCATAGTGAGTTCTAGTTAATGTTTATTTTTTTATCATTTTATGACATTTTAAATCAAATAATAACAAAAAGCCTTGATAACATAGTATTGTTATCAAGGTTTTAAAATTAATTTTATCTAGTTTTTTAAGAAAACTGTTACAGAAGCCGCAATTACAATTAGTATAAGACCAATAATAATAACTAACCATTCTTTACCCGTTTTTTTAGTGCGCATAACGACAATTCCTGAAATCGTTGCTCCAACAATTGAAACTTGTGAAAGGACGAATCCAGTTGCCAATCCAAGCATTGCAGGTTGAGCTGAAACTAAATAACCCAATGCTGCCATTGCAAAGAAGAAACCAGAAAAAATTTGTTTGTACGTAACACTTTGTGTAAAAATGTTATTTTTATTTTTCGTTAATTCATAAATTCCAAGAATTAATCCAAATGCTGCCATCCCGATAGCTTGTGCTAAAAACATATGCATACCATCAGTATTTTTAGTATATTGTGGAAGGATACCATATAATGAATAACCAACTTGGGCAATCAATAAGACACCAACTGCCTTTGTAAGTAGTTCTTTATTTCCAGCTGATTTCTTTTCTTGATAAGTTGTCATATAAGCTCCAACCAAGATAACAAATACAGCGATGAATCCATATAATTTTGATGAAACTGGACCCCAGTTACCAAGCATTACAACACCCCAAACTACATTTGCTGTAATTTGGAAAGCTGTTGAGATTGGCATTGCTTTAGCAGAACCTAAAGCATTTCCATCCTGATCTTTCATCCCAAAAGCCATAATAGTTAAAACATTTCCAAAGGCCCAAGCTGCCCCTGAGAAAAATGCTAACCAAAAATTAGAACCTTGTAACATGGGCATTCCCATGACTAATGAAAGGACGATTGCAACAATCAAAGTTCCCCATGTTGCTCCAAAAATACCTTGAACTGGTTTACCGCCAAAATATGATACTAAAGTTGGATATGCACTCCAACCAATAATTGCTAAAAGTGAGAAAAATAATCCTAACATATTCATTTTTATATCATCCTATCCTTATATTAATAACTATTTAATTGCTTCGCCTTCAAAATCAACATTTGATTCCAAAACGATATTTGAAAATGGTGTGATTTCACCTGTTCGTACTGTAGCAATATTATTATCATCACGACTCATCGATTTCAATTCATCATGTGAAATGAAAACAACTTCAACATCATCATCTAATAAAGCCTTGATAGCAGCATATTGTTCAGGATTAACCGTTTTAATTTCTTCAGCTAAAAAAGCTTTTTGAATTTTCATTTCAGAAAGTGTTGCAGCTAAAACATCAATAAATAATGGTAATCCACGTACGATTGAAAGATCAATTTTACGTCCATCATCCTTAATTGGTAGGCCTGAGTCACCAATTGTTAACCATTGTGTATGTCCAATTTCAGAAATAGCATTTGATAATTTTGTATTCAAAAGATTAGTTTTACGCATAATTTATCTCCCATTCAACAATTTAAATTTATTTATTAGCATCCAAAACAGCTAATACAGCAGATTCAGTTGGAATACTTGGTTGTGCACCAGCATGTGACACCGTTACAGATGAAGCAGCTGATCCATAACGCATAGCTTCAGCTAAATTATCTAAATTAGCATGTAAACGTGTTGCTGTAGCACCAATAAAAGTATCGCCGGCAGCAGTTGTATCAACAGCCTTAACCTTAAATGCTGGAACGACTCCTTCTTCACCATTATCACGCATGTAGAAAGAACCTTCTGAGCCAATTGTAATGATTACGGTATTAATTCCACGTTCAAAATAGTACGCAGCATTGTGTATCATTGAATGTTCATCAGTCACTTCTATCCCAGTCAATAAGAATGTTTCATGTTCATTTGGTGTAATAATATCAGTTAATTCTAATAATTCAGCTGGTAGTCCACCATTTTCAGGCATTGGAGCTGGGTTCAAAATTGTTTTAACACCATGTTCGCGTGCAATCTTGAAACCTTCAATAACTGATTCTGTTGGAATTTCTAATTGCGCAATCAAAAAATCTGATTCAGCAATGGCAGCTTCATGTGCGCGTACATCAGCTGGTGTCATATCAGCATTAGCGCCACCATAAATATGGATAATATTATCGCCTGTTTCGGCTGAAACAGTAATATAAGCTTGTCCAGTTTCTTCAGTATCTGAAACAATCACATGTTCAGTGCTTAAGTTTTCAACATTCATATTCTTTGAGGTAT
Organism: Dellaglioa sp. CoH-55-MRSF-6; assembly: GCF_056782215.1. Next base: position 121,316 of record NZ_JBXAYJ010000001.1, on the reverse strand, counting down.
CAAATTCTTTACCAACTTTTGTAATCATGTTAGTCTTTGCACCAGAACGTGCAGCGGCAACACCTTGGTTCAATCCTTTTCCACCCATTGCTTCAACTTGATGATTTGGTGTGTGTAAAGTTTCGCCGCTAGTTGCGAAACGGGGTACAGAAACAACCTTATCAATATTAGTTGAGCCCAAAACAGTAATAACTTTTGCCATAACGTTTCTCCTTCATTTCTTTGATATATTTATCAAATAGAATGTGTATTCGATTACATCAATATAATACATATTATTTGCTTTGGCAAGCGCTTTCTGGTTTTAACTGCTAAAACTACCGACTTTTTCGCCAATTATTGACTAATACAAAAAAACCTGATGACATAAAATTGTCATCAGGTTTTTTATTAATATTAAAGTTTAATTTTGCTTACGATGTTTAATTTGTCATCAAGATCGTAAACAACTGGTTCGCCAGTTGCCATTTCAACGCCCATGATGTCTGCATCAGAGATGTTTTCAATGTATTTTGTAAGGGCACGTAATGAGTTACCATGTGCAGCAACGATTACATTTTTGCCTTCAAGTAATTTAGGAGCGATTTCGTCTTCCCAGAAAGGAATAACACGTTCCAAAGTAACTTTTAAGTTTTCGCCACCTGGGATAGCTTTAGGATCTAAATCAGCATAACGACGATCGTTAGCTGCTGAACCTTCATCAGTTGCGCTTAAAAGTGGAGGTAATGTATCGTATGAACGACGCCATACAAGAACTTGATCTTCACCGAATTGTTCTGCTGCTTCGGCTTTGTTTTGGCCTTGTAATGCACCATAATGACGTTCATTTAAGCGCCATGATTTGATTTCAGGAACCCATAATTGGTCTGAACCTTCAAGTGCGTAATGTAATGTTTTAATAGCACGTGTTAAAACAGATGTATAAGCTTGATCAAATTCGATTCCAGCTTCTTTAATCTTTTTACCAGCTGCTTGTGCTTCAGCAACGCCTTGTTCGCTCAAGTTAACATCTACCCAACCTGTGAAAAGGTTAGATAAGTTCCATTCACTTTGTCCGTGACGAATAAATACTAATTTTGCCATAAGATAAAATCCTCTTTTTCTATTTTTAGTTTACTGGTTTATTTTACACTGAAATGAAATAAATTAATAGTCTAATTTAAGCGATTTAGCTTTGCACTTTTGAGTCCCTTTAACAACTGATCAACAGCTGTTTGAACCGTTCCTAAATCAGTTGCCAAATTCATTCGAATAAAGCCTGGCGTTTCTTCACTAAACCATTGTCCATAATCAATAGCTAAGCCACACTCATTCTGAATAAATTCTTTCATCCGACTGGGATTTACATATGCTGAAAGGTCAATCCACATCAAGTATGTGCCTTCTAGTTCACTAATTTTAATTTCTGGAAATTTATTGACTAATTGGTGGCTGACTTCTAAATAATTGGTCCTTACGATACTCAGAATTTCATCTAACCAAACTGCTCCTGAACGATAAGCCGCCTCTCCAGCAACACATCCCATTAAACTACCCTCAGGTTTGTTCAAACGCTGTACCATTTTATCGTACTTAGCTCGTAATTGCGCGTTTGGAATAATGATATGCGAGTTTTGTAAAGCAGCTAAATTAAATGTTTTTGAGGGAGCATTAACGACAACCATATTATCTCGATAACGACCTTCGTCTATTGATAAAGCTGATACAAATGGTTTTTTTCCCACAATTAAATCTTGATGAATTTCATCCGAAATTACCATCACTTTATTTTCACGACAAATTTCAAAGAGTTGTGTCAGTTCAGCTTCAGTCCAGACGCGACCAACTGGATTATGCGGTGAACAATGAATAAGTAATTTAACGTGATTAGCTTTCATATCTCGTTCAATTGCTTCAAAATCCATTTCATATTGATTATTTTCATGTTTCAAAGGTGTTCGTACGATACGTCTGTTATTATCTTCAATTGCACTATAAAAAGGGTAATATACTGGTGTTTGAACTAAGACGCTATCACCTGGTTCCGTCATTAAATCGACTAATTGATATAATGAATTTACAACCCCTGTTCCAAATCTCATCCATTCCTTATGCAGTTCAATCCCATAGCGAGATTGTTGCCAATCAAAAAAGGCATCATAATATGAATCAGGAATTGTTGAATAACCAAAAACACCATGTTGTACCCGTGCTATTAAAGCATCAGTTACGGCTTTAGGTGCTTTAAAATCCATATCTGCAACCCACAGTGGCAATAATTTATCATCGCCATATTGCTCTTTTAAACTATCCCATTTAACTGAATTTGTATTTTTTCTATTCACTCTAAAATCAGCTAAAAATTTATTTTTCTTTACCATCAGTTTGACTATCCTTCCTTATTCCTTTAATTTTACCAATCCGTCCTTTAGATCCAGGAATTGACTTCACACCCAAGATATCCAAGAAGAATGTGAAAATGGGAATTCCGACAATCAAGCCCCACGTTCCAAATAATTCTTCACTGACTAACAAGATTACAAATGTAAAGAATATAGGTAGTTCTGTCCGACTTGACATAAATTTAGGATTTAATACATATGATTCTAATAAATGAACGACCATTAACATAATTAAGATGTAAACCACATCACGTACGCCACCAACCGAATAACCAACTAAACTTAATGGAATACATGAAATTAATACCCCTGCGACTGGAATTAAACTTAATAAGAAAATTAATATTCCTAAAGGCAAGAGCTGTGGCATATGCATGAAGTACAACCCAATCACAGTAATAACTGTATTAACAGTTGCGATAAAGAATTGTGCTTCAATAACGACACCAAATGATTTAACAAATTTTTCACCAAAGAAGTAAATATCCTGGAAAAACCAACCAAAATCACTTGATAAAAAGTTTTTTGAGAAATGTGTCATCTGATCTTTTTCAATCGTATAAAAGAAGCTTAAAATAAGCGATAATAAAAATGTTGCTGCCATAAAACCAATGCTCGTTATATATTGAAATACAAGCGTAAAACTACTTTTTAATTGTGGCACAATTTGAGATTTACCAATAGATTTAAGTACCCATTCCATCACAAGATTTGTATCTTTACCTGGATGACGATAAAAATTAATCACATAATGTGCCATTGAAACTGTTTGCGAAACTAAAATAGGAAAATACTTAGTAACTGCCAAATAAAGCAGCGCGATAATTGCCAGATATACTCCTATAACAATTATTCGACTATTAATTGATGAATGTCTTTGAATAACATTTATCAATCGGACTACTAAATATGTAAATATAAAAGTTAATAGAACAATGCTAATGACATCTTTCGCAAGAAAAATAACACCCATAATTACACAAAGTACAACAAATCTACGTAACTTAATATTTTCAATAAAACTTTGCCAAATTTCCAATAGACACACTCCTTTAACTATAGTCTTCATTGTACAAAATATTTACTAAAATGTCTGTAATTCTTACCTTTTTGTTCTAAAATAATTATCTCTCCGGAAAGTTGACGACTTGTCGTCTATTAAAACTTATGGTTAACTATGAAGATTGACTCTACGAAAGGAGTACTCTTGTATGGCTGAATTAATTTACAAACAACTGATTAGTAAACTTAAAAAAAGAATCGCTGCAGATGAATTTCCCGACATGAAACTCCCTGATGAACGTAGTTTGAGTGAAACTTATAAAATTAGTCGTAGTTCAGTAAAACGAGCTCTTAGCCAAATGGCTAACGACGGTATTATTTTTAAAAAACGCGGTTCCGGCACCTTCATTAATCCCTTATATTTAAAAAATAAAACCGTTTTTAATTATGAAGGCTCTAACTTAGGTGTTACAGACGGATTTGAAATGAATGGTAAAAGCCCTAAAGTTAAAGTACTAAGTTTTGAAGTTATTGCGCCCTCAGAAGATTTACAACGCAATCTTTTCTTAGACACAGATGATTTTGTCTACAAGATTGTTCGCTTACGTTTATTTGAAAAAACGCCTTTTATGATTGAAACAGGCTATATTCCAATTAAGATTGTTCCTAATTTATCTCAAACAATTGTTAAAGGATCAATTTTTAATTATTTGGAGGATATTCAGAATCAATCAGTTACTAAATCGTCGCTTTCAATCTACGCTGAACCATCAGACGAAAATGATCAAAAACTTTTAAATTTAAAACCAACTGAACCAGTTAGTATAATGGATGGTATTTTCTTCTTAGATAATGGTACCCCATTTGAATATTCAAGTATGAGATTTCATTATAAATTTTCTAAATTTAATACTTTCATGGCCGTTAAATAGGCTATTTAACGGCTTTTTATTTACTTTTTAAAATAATTGGTACGTTCCAATGAATTAAATGATTGACTTTTATTTAATGTTTGTTATTATGAACATATAGAAAGCGCTATAACTTTAGCAAATAAAACATATAGGAGTGTGTAACTATGACAGAAACTGATTTTTCATCTAAATCATATTTAGATAAAGTTGATGCTTGGTGGCGTGCAGCAAACTACCTTTCAGTTGGACAACTTTATTTAAAACAAAATCCATTATTACAAACTGAAGTCGTACCTGAAGACATCAAAGTTAACCCTATTGGTCATTGGGGAACAATCTCAGGCCAAAACTTTATTTACGCTCATTTAAACCGTGCAATTAATAAATATAACTTAAACATGTTCTATATTGAAGGACCTGGTCATGGTGGCCAAGTTATGGTTTCTAATGCTTACCTTGATGGTAGTTATACAGAAATCTACCCAACAATCACTGAAGACTTAACTGGTATGCAAAAATTGTTCAAACAATTTTCATTCCCAGGTGGTGTCGCTTCTCATGCTGCTCCTGAAACACCAGGATCAATCCATGAAGGTGGCGAATTAGGTTATTCATTATCTCATGCCGCTGGTGCTATTCTTGATAACCCTGACGTAATTGCTGCTACAGTAATTGGTGATGGTGAATCAGAAACTGGACCATTAGCAGCAAGTTGGTTCTCAAATGTCTTCATTAACCCAGTTAATGATGGTGCTGTATTACCAATCCTTGATATGAATGGTTTCAAAATCTCAAATCCTACAATTTTATCACGTAAATCTGATGCAGATTTAACAAAATACTTTGAAGGTATGGGTTGGGATCCAATTTTCGTTGAAGGAACTGATCCTGAGATCATCCATCCTGAAATGGCTAAAAAAATGGATCTTGCTATCGAAAAAATTAAAGCAATCCAAACTGAAGCTCGCAAACACCCAGCTGAAGAAGCAACAATGCCTAAATGGCCTGTTATGATTGTTCGTACACCAAAAGGCTGGACTGGTCCAGAAGTCTGGAACAACGAACCAATCGAAGGCTCATTCCGTGCTCATCAAGTTCCAATTCCTGTAGACCAACGTCACATGGAACATGTTGATGCTCTTGTTAAATGGATGAAATCATACCGTCCAGAAGAATTATTTACAAAAGACGGTCAATTAATTCCTGAACTAAAAGAAATGGCACCTAAAGGCAACCAACGTATGGCAATGAACCCTATTACTAACGGTGGTATTAATCCTCAAAAATTAGTTATGCCTGATTGGAAGAAAAATGCTGTTGATACATCAACTCCAGGTGCTGTTACAGCACAAGATATGATTATTTTCGGTGACTTCGCTCGTGATATTATTGAAGAAAACCCTAAAAACTTCCGTATCTTCGGACCAGATGAAACAAAATCAAACCGTTTGAATGCTATCTTTGAAGCTACTAACCGTCAATGGTTAGAACCAATCAAAGAAGGTAACGACGAATGGCAAAGTCCTGTAGGCCGTGTTCTTGATTCACAATTATCAGAACATCAAGCTGAAGGTTGGATGGAAGGTTATGTCTTAACTGGACGTCATGGTTTCTTCGCTAGTTATGAATCATTCTTACGTGTCGTTGATTCAATGTTGACACAACATTTCAAGTGGTTACGTAAAGCCAAAGAACAAACATGGCGTAAACAATACCCATCATTGAATGTTATTGCAACATCAACTGTATTCCAACAAGATCACAATGGTTATACTCATCAAGATCCAGGTATGCTTGGTCATTTAGCTGATAAGAAACCTGAATTTATCCGTGAATATACACCTGCTGATTCTAACAGTTTATTAGCTGTTATGAATAAGACTCTTCAAAGTGAAGAACTTATTAACTTAATCGTTTCAAGTAAACAACCACGTCCTCAATTCTACTCAGCTGATGAAGCTCAAGAACTTGTTGACAATGGTTTGAAAGTTATCGATTGGGCAAGTACTGCTAAGGGCGATGATGCTGATCTTGTTATTGCTGCTGCTGGTTCAGAACCTAACTTAGAAGCTTTAGCTGCTGTTAGTCTTTTAAACTCAGCATTCCCAGAATTGAAGATTCGTTTCATCAATATTGTAGATATCTTAAAATTACGTCATCCTAAGATTGACCCTCGTGGTTTCTCTGATGAAGAATTTGACGGTTACTTTACAACTGATAAACCAGTCGTATTCGCATTCCATGGTTTCGAAGCTATGGTTCGTGACATCTTCTATGATCGTCATAACCACAATGTTTCAATCCATGGTTACCGTGAAAATGGTGATATCACTACACCATTCGATATGCGTGTCTTGAACCAAATGGATCGTTACAACCTTGCTAAAGATGCTGTCTTACAAGCTGGCAACTTAGGCGCTGCAGGCGATAAATTTGTTAAAGAAATGGAAGCTATGGTTGCTAAACATGAATCATACATCCGTGAAAATGGTGATGATCTTCCAGAAGTTAATAACTGGAAATGGACTCCACTAAAATAGTAAAACTTTAAACGAAAAGAGAACCGCAATTGCGGTTCTCTTTTCGTTATCATTAAAAATCATTCTTTTGTGAGCTGTCCATCTCGCATAAAAAATGTTTGGTCTGTATATGCCAAGACATCTTCATCATGTGAAACCATAATAATCGTTTGTCCCGTCTTTTTAGTAATATCGGCTAGCTGGGCTGCAACTTGCTTCGCTCTTTTGCTATCTAAGCTTGCCGTTGGCTCATCAGCAAAGATGAGCTCCGGTTGCCCAAATAATGCTCTAGCGATTGCAACGCGTTGTCTTTGACCACCTGAAAGACTAGCAGGATATTGATTTCTTTGGTCCCATACACCTAAGTCACGTAACATCATTTCGGGATTACGACTTTCTTTTTTAGTTTTCATTTTATTGACTAATTCAAATTGTTCTAAAACGGTTAAAAATGGGACTAAATTAGACCCTTGTAAAATAAACCCAAATTCATTAAATCGTAACCTAGTTCGCTCTTTTTCGCTTAATTGTCCGATCTCTTGATCTTTAAAATAAATTGTTCCATCGGTTAATCCTTGTAATCCACCCATAATGGTCAGCAACGTTGTTTTTCCAGATCCTGATGGACCTGTCAAGCCAATAAACGTCCCTTTCTCAACAACTAAATCAATATTATCAAGAGCCAACTTTTTATTATCACCTTTTCCAAATGTTTTAGAAACATCAGATAATTGCATTAAACTCATTTAGACACCTCCAATTGCATCAAGTGGATCAACACGTAATATTTTAAAAATGGAGAATAGTGATCCTAGAATGATCATCAATAATAAGATAACCGAAAATCCTACGACTAAGAAGACATTATTTAAAAATGGGACGGCAGCTGGTAACGATAGCGCTGTTGCCACATCTGCAATAATACCCAATCCAATTCCTAGTAAACCTAGTAATGACGACTCCCAAATTAAGCTTTTAACCAAAGTCCCACTAGAAACTCCTTGTGCACGTAACACGCCATAAACGGCTGTTTTTTCAATGGTTAAAATATACATAAAGATACCTACGATAAACGCAATAATGACAAATAAGGCGCCAATCATTAACGTAAAGGTCTTCACTTCTGGACCATATCCCGGTATGTTGTTAATCACCTTGTCCATTGTTAATGTCGCTAATTGTTGATCTTTTTTAATTTTAGCTGAATTTTTTAAAACAACTGCATTAATTTTTTCAGTCGGATTGTCCGGGCCATAACGTAACGTTTGATAGTCAGCTAATTGTAAATAGACAACTGGTGCTGTTGTGTATTTATTACCCGTCGTTATCCCCACTACTTTATATTCTTGTTTCGCATTATTAATTTTTATTTTTTGGCCTAATTTAGTGGCATCTAATCCATTATCAACAACTACTTCGTTAACTTTCTGCGGCATTCTGCCTTGAACTAATTTAGGCTTCAAAAATTGATTAAATTGAACTCCAAAAACACTAATATTAGCTTTTGGTTCGTTTTTCCGACTAGCAACGCCCATCATTTGACCTAAATAAGCGTAGTCTGATTTTGACCCTGAAATCTTAGGAAGTGAGTCTTTTTGTATCTCGGAAGATGCCAAATTATTATTCGCATACTGACTGATAACAATGTTATCCGCATCCCAATTATCAATTGAAGACCGATTATTGTTCGCAAGCCCAAAAGCCAATCCCGTTAAAAAAAAATGAGATATGAAACTAAAAAGATGGTGAAAATAATCAGACCATACCGAAGTTTATTATATTTAATCTCTTTAACAGCTAAGTACATGTCATATTCCCCCTTATTTCTACTATATAATAACTTTGCACCAAATTAAAAGTAAACGTTTTCAGTGGAGGTTAAGAAAAAAGCATAATCCTAAAATTTAGAATCACACTCTTAAAATACTAATTTATTTGTAATCTCGCGCTGCAATAGCTTTAACACTTGTTGTTTCTTTAACAGCCTGTTTAATAATTTTTACAACATCTGAATCACTAAATGAGTTAGGGTTAACACCAGCAAATTTAATTGAGTCTCGTGCTGCCTTAATACGTGATGCTGTAATTGCTTTACCGTTACCATCTACTATGTTAGATGAACTTGTTGTATATTCATTCGAACCTGAATACGATGATGCAGCGGCTTGTTCTTCTGACGTCAACGTAGCTGACGAATTGTTTTTTATTTCTGGTATACTATACTCCGACCCATAACCACTACTTTTAGATGATGGTGTTGAACTTTTCGAACTACTTGAAGAACTGCTTGAAGAACTACTTGTTGGGTAGCCAATCGTTGCCAAATTCTTATCATTTTTTTGTTGTAAGTCTGTTGCTTTTTTCTTTAAATCTGAGTAATAATTTTTATCAATACTACTATCTTTTAAGATTTCAGTTAATTTATCGTTTGATGCTGTGTAGCTATATTCTGTATTTAAATTCATTGCTTCATTATATGTTTTTATGAATAGCGCACGTTTTTCAAGAACCGTTGTTAATTCTTTTTTCAAATTTGTTGCTCGTTTTTTAATGACTGCTGATCCATCATGATCCGCTAGCACGATGCTAATTGCATCCTTTGCTTTACTATACTGACGATCTTCAGTTTTGTTAATTACTGCCTTGTAATGTGTCACCTGTGTCTTGTAAGCTTGTGCAGTCGCATCATTTGATTTCTTTTTTAAAGCGACATCAAAATAATTTTCTGCCTCAGTATATTCTGCATCTTGAATCGCAGTTTTACCGTTCTTCATGGCTGTATTATAATTTTTATTTGCTTCTGCATGTTTCGTTAAACCGTAGCCACCAAACATACCTACTATAACAACTGCAACTAATCCCCATACCCATTTTTTCATTTTAACCACACCTCTTATCCCTATATTTATATCGCTGTTATTATATCATGGAACATCCTTCAACCGTTATTCAAAATAAGAATTTAGTCCCTGAGAGAAACTAAATTCTTATTTACTTAATTTATAATATAAGTGACAACAGCATAATAGCGCAAAGTCCAAGTACAACAGATAATCCCATTGATCTCGTACGATATGCGATTGCGAATACAACCACAGCCGCTATTAATTTTGTGACGTTATCTACGCCCACAAATTGAAAACTTGAATCAATAAAAAGGTCTTTAAAAACTAATGCTGAAAATAACGCAACGGGTACATACTTCATCCATTCATTAAACCATTCTGGGATTTCTCGAGATGAAAAAATTCGTAATGGAATAAATCGCGGTAAATATGCAACAATTGCAGATAAAATAATTAATAAAAAATGATCCATTGTTGTCATTTCCATAGTTAACTTTCCTCAGAAACTTTAGACTTTCTACTTATTGTATGTCGACTTGCTTTTGGTTTAATCGTATTTAATAATTTATTTCGTTTACCTTTTCTAACAATTTCATGTTCAATAATAAATCCAACAAAGGAAGCTAGTAAAGTTGCTACAACTAATCCCATCGTACTTTGGAACAATGACATGAAAATAATTGCTAAAATACCTGAAAGAATACTAATAATAATTGTGAGATAATTTTTAAGTTGCATGACTATCATGTAAATAAATAATGAAGTTAATGCAAATTCAACAATGCTTAAATTAATTTTTAACCCAGCACCAATTAAACTACCTGCAATATTACTCATCGTCCAAAATAATAATGAATAATGTTCAACCATCAAGGCATCTTTTGGTTTCCATTCTTTATCTGTTGCAAATTTTAAATAGTTTACTGCGTAATTTTCATCGTTTAGTGATGCCGCAAATATGTATAAAAACTTACGACTAGTTCCTCGAATGTACTGTGACAAACTAGCACCTAATAACGCATACCGTAATTCTAAGAAAAATAGCATAGTAACAATTGAAAGAATTGGCGACTGAATCGTCAACATTGATGCAATTAAAAACTGTGCACCACCTGAAAAGACAAGTATGGAAACTAATCCTGCTAATATCGTATTGAAGCCTGCTGCATGCAACAAAATACCACATGCGAGTCCAATTGGGACGTAACTCAGGCAAAGCGGCATCGCAATTTTAAGAACTGTGAGCCAGCGTTTCTCTGTTTCTTTCACGATAGTCCTCCAATAATATAAAGTTGGTTTAACGATATAAATTATAGCATACATCTGTTTCTTAATACTCATTATTTAGTAACTCTAATCAAAAAGTTATCCAATAATGATCTGTTCTGATGGAAAACGATACTTTTCATCCCGTTCTTTTTTCGAAACAAAGAATATTAACATGTATAACATCCCTACGCGTCCAACAAACATCAAAATAATAATGACCATTTTACCGATAATGCTTAATGAACTGGTAATTCCCGTTGATAATCCCGTCGTTCCAAAAGCAGAAGTTACTTCTACAATCAGCGAAATCAACGAATGATTCTCCGTAATACTTAAAATAAAGACCGCGATTAAACACATAAATATCGATAGGTTAACAACTACTACTGATTTTTGAATATCATTTTCATGAATCCTTCTATTAAAAATATTCACATTCTTATGTCCACGAATAAACGATAACAAATATAATCCTAAAATCCCAATTGTTGTTGTTCGAACACCACCACCAACTGAACTTGGACTAGCACCAATAAACATTAACATAGAAAAAATCAATAAGGTTGTCGTATTAAAATCACTAATTTGATTAATTTGTAGTCCGGCATTACGCGTTGTAATACTATAAAACATAGCTGTCATAACTCTCTCAACGAAATCCTTATGTGCAAAATAACCATTATGTTCAGATAAGAAAATTAATATTGTTCCAATAAAGAAAAATCCAATCGCAAAACTACCTGCTAATTTTGTAAATAATGAAAATCTAAATTTTTTATGTCCTGGTTTGAACCACGTAACCTTGATCCACGCTAAAATTTCAATAATAACGGGAAATCCTAAACCACCTATAAAAATTAAAATCATAATTAAAAATAAAAAGACGTAATCTTTCGAATAAGGGATAATAGATTTCCCAGTAACGTCAAATCCCGCATTTGTTAACGCAGATATTGCAATATAAAAGCCATCAAAAATTGACGCAGCTAGATGTTCAAAGCCATCACGTACATATAAATAAATTGAAAATATCACACCAAAAAAAGCTTGAATCCCTAGCATAATGCCGAAAATTGAATAAACTAAACGAACATTTCCACTTAAATGCGGTTGATTCATATCAGTTTGAATTAGCCTGCGTTGTTGCAACCCAATGCGTCGACCAGCAATTACCATAATAAACGTTGAGAGCATTGTTATACCAAAACCACCTATTTGAAAAAGCATTTCTAGTAAGATGATACCGTTATTGTTATAGACTTGCTCTAACGGAAATGTGGTTAATCCTGTAACACTAACCGTTGAGACTGCCATGAATATTGTATCAATAAATGGCACACTAGCACCAGGTTGTTTGAAGAACGGAAGGCATAATAAAATACTTGTTACTACAATCAATGCTAAATAGTAAAAGACAACAATTTGTACGGGAGAGGCCAACAAACTAGCTTTATCTAGATATTTCTGGATCCACCTATTCATTCTGACTTCCCCCTTTTAGTTTAATTTAAAAAAAGAGATTAGCGCTAAGTACGCACGCTAATCTCTAATCCTGATTATTTAATTAATTCTAATCCTGCATAACTAACAACAATTTTATGTTTTAATTCTTCAGCTGTTTCATTCTTAATAAATTCCTTATCGAATTTAATAATAGCCGAATTTTTTAGTTGTTTTTCAACGACACCAGTAAAGAACTCGTTATTTGTTTCAAAACTAACACGTGTATCAGCTGGAAATGGAATTCCTTTTTCGTTAACTTCAACATTTTTTTCATCAAAATGACTTAACATAATTTGGCCTCCTATTGTTTTAAATATTAATAGTAACAGTATACCGCTTTTTAGTTATTATTACGACCATTAGGACTAAGATTAAGAACCTCAATTTAATTAACCCATTCTAAATATATTCAATCAAAAAAATAGAGCCCGCAAAATTAATTTTGCGTAACTCTATTTAATAATCTATTTTTCTAAATCTTGTAATTTTTGATTATCATCTAATTGTGATTTACCAGCAAGTCCAACTCTTTGAAGAATTTGCATAGCAACCCATAATAGAACTAATGAAACGATAGCGAAGATTGCAAGAACAAATACGCTCATGCCAATTTGTCCACTAACCATTCCAGAAGTTAATGACTCACGGAACCCTAAGGTTGAGTATGTCATTGGTAAGAATGGATGGATGGCATTAAAAAAGCTATTCGTAACTTCCATTGGGAACGTACCACCAGCGCCACCTAATTGTAACATCAAGAGAACCATGGCCACGAATCGACCAGGATTATCAAATGCCATAGCAAGTGCCATAACAAGATACATCGATGTTAACGAGAATACTGTTGCAATTAAGTAAGTTTCAGCAATATGGTCTGCTTGTAATCCAAACATAAGCATCCCTGTAACTTCAACAAGTGCCATACCAAGGGCAACGACAGTTCCAATAGCAACTTTACTCCAGAACCAAGCTGTTGCTGATTGACCTTCAGTTGAAATTTTACGGATTGGGAATGCAAAGTTAAAGACGATTGCCCCAACGTATAATGCAAGTGAAAGAACATATGGTGCTAAAGCATGTCCATAGTTAGGAACATAACTGTAATTCTTATGTTCCAATTCTGAAGGTGCTGCAAACATATTAGCTGTCTTGTTAGTTGCTTTAATTCCATTAACTGTATCTGATCCTGTTTTAAGAGCAGTAGCTAATGTTTTTGACCCTTTTTTAAGTGATTTAGAACCATCACCTAATTTAGCTGAGTTATCATCTAATTTTTGAGTCCCTGCAGCTAATTTATCAACTCCAGCAACAAGTGTTGGTACTTGTTCATTCAAGCTTACTAAACCATTTGATAATGTACCTGAGCCAGTAGCTAATTGACTAACTCCTGATGTCAATGTTGGTACTGATCCATTCAATGTTGATAATCCAGTACTTAATTGACTCGAGCCTGATACTAAGGCACTGTTGTTTCCAATTAATGTTTTAGAACCATTATTAGCACTTAATACACCTGCAGTGTATTTTTGTACACTTGGAATTAAGCCAGGAGTTTTATCTGTACCATTTAACCCAGCCATAATTTGACCTAATCCAGCATTTAGTAAGTCTGTTGCTTGGATAGCACCATAAGGACTTTCCTTTGTGCCAGAACCTGTCTGCGTTAAACCAGTTTTAACAGTATTTAATCCAGCCATTAGTTTATCAATGGCTTTCTTAGCACCTGCTGTTACTTGTGGTTCTTGAGCAGATAACTCGGCAACACCCGCCTTTAATGCTTGTAATTTAGGTAGTAATTCTTGAATAGCTGCTAATTCTTTTTGAATCGATTTTAATTTGTCACCGTTATCAGTCAACGGTGTTGTCATATCAGATAAATCTGTTTTAATTTTTGTTGTATTATTACCTGATGCTGCTAAACTTGTGCCAGCAGTTTGAAGATTACTTCCTAATCCATTAACAGAAGCAGCAATACTTTTTGCTAACGTTGGATTAGATTTCTCTAAAGCTGCAAAATCAGGTGATTTTACAAAGGTAACTAAAGCACCCATATTACTTTGCGCATCCTTAAGTTGTGCAGCAACACTGGATGCGTTAGTTGTACTATAAAGACTATTATTTAATTCACTCAATTGTGAACCAGCATCTGTTGCTTTAGCGGCAACAAGTTTAGTATTAGCTCCAATTTGAGTTAAATCGGCTGTTAATTTTTTAGCATCAATATTAGGCGCATTTGTGCCATTTAATTCAGAATTCAACTTAGAAATTCCTGAATCTAATGCTGTAAATCCAGCCATTAATTTTGCCATTTCAGCTTGTGAATCTGGACTATTTAATTGTGTATCTAAAGTTGCAGCAGACTCCTTCAAGCTTTTAGTTAACGATTGGTTACCCGCTTGAACTGTTGTAATACCACCTCTTAAGGTAATTATTCCATCATTTAATGCTTGAGAATTTGAACTTAATTGACTCAAACCACTATTTAATTCAGTAACTCCATTAGTATAACCTTTTACACCACTTGCTAATGTTGTTGAGCCAGTATCTAGTTTCGATACACCTGAAGCTAATGTACCTGTACTATTATTAAGTTTTGATAATCCAGCACTTAAAGAACCAGCGCCTGTTGCTAATTTTTGAACACCATTTTTTAATGGAACAACACTAGTTGAAAGTGTTTGAACACCATTATTAACAGTTCCTACACCAGTAATGTAGCTATTTAAGCCATCATTCAATGTTACTGTACCATCAGACAATGTTTTAGAACCACTTGCAGCTGTCTTAAAGCCTTTACCGATTGTTTTAACTTGGCCGAAAATAGCTGTTGCATATGCTTTCGTGACTGATTCACGAATTTGGCTATTTAATTGTTTTGCTGCTGTTTCACTGATAACTTCACCAATGTAGTTACGAGATGCATTAGTATCGTACGTGATTTTCATCTTTTTAGGATTTGTATCCATTAAAGTTGCAGCATTTGAAGAGAAGTTTTTAGGCAACGTAATTGTTGTATAGTACTTGTTGTCTTTCATTCCTTGTTTTGCTTGTTTTGCAGAAACGAATGTCCACTTCAATTGGTCATTATTCTTCAACTCTTTTACAAGTTGATCACCAACATCCAATGTCGTTCCATTATATTTAACAGATTCATCGTTATTAACGACTGCTACTGGTAAATCACTTGTTTTGCCATATGGATCCCAAACTGATTTCAAGAAGAAAGCAGCATACAGAATCGGAATAAGCATCATAACAATTGTTGAAACTAGAAGTATTCTATTCTTTCCAACAAATTTAAATTCATTCTTAATCATTTTCATTAAAATTGGTGCCCCCTAAATTAATTATTTCTACTATAAAATTTTATCGATACGTTATAATATACATCAAATGTCCACGAACAACAAATTTTTATTTTCTTTTTAATGTTTTTTTAATCTTACACGACTAAATTGCCCATATAGACAAAAAAATCACCCTAGAAATCAGAGATGATTTTATTGATTTAAAATAAATTTCCAAAGAAGTTAGTAATTGCACGCCACATAATAACAAAAATGTTAGCTTTTTCAATGGCATCTTTATTCGTTCCTGTAACAGAAAGTGATTTTTTGCCATCAACATAAGATAACGCATTATCTTTACCAGTTAATTTAAGCGTTCCAATATCACTATTAGCCTTAATTGGGGCTTCTAATCCTGTTTTCTTAACTAAATCAGTATTTTCTGATACTTTAGCTGAAATAATCGACTTAACTGTTTCGCCTTTTTTCAACCAAACTTTTTGATTAGATTTAAGCATAACTTTAGTTGTTAATTCTTTACCATGAAATACAGGTAAACTATCGGCGTTTTTAAATATTGTACCAGCCTTGATTGTTTCCACGTTGAACATGTCAAATACATATGACATTATTTTTTGTGTATCTGTAAAACGACTTACATCCGTTTCACTCTTGTGTGATGATCCTAAAACGACCGTAATAATTCGATGACCATCTTTTTTTACAGTTCCTGTAAAACATTCACCAGCTTTGTCAGAAGTACCTGTCTTCAATCCATCAACAGGTAATTCTGTATATGCCTTAGCTAAACCAGGTAACATCCAGTTCCAGTTTTCCATTAGTGTTTGGTCAGATGTTCCTTTATCGAAATATTTACGTTTGATACTTGTTGTTTTTAATACTTCTGGGTACTTTTTAAGTAAGTTTTTAGCAACAATTCCCATATCTTTGGCAGTTAATTCATTTTCATCTGATGCGGCTGAACCGGGGTATCGATCAGCTTTACTGATATCGCTATTAGTTAAACCAGAAACGTTATCAATCTTAGCATCTGTAATTCCCCATGACTTAACCTTTGCACGCATTAATGTTACGAAATCTTTTTGCGATCCCGATACTTCATGAGCAAGTGCCATAATAGCCCCATTTGCTGAGTAAATTAAACTAGCATCATACAGTTGTTTAACTGTGTATGATTTCGTTTTACTCAACGGAACGTTTGATAATGATGTATCCTGGCTAATTTTATAAGAATCGTTATCAATCTTAACTTTTTGATCCCAAGTTAATTTACCACTTTTAATTTGATCTAAAATAACATCAATCGAAATTAATTTTGTCATTGATGCAATTGGTAAAACAGCATCAGCATTTTTTTCATAGATTACTTGTCCAGTATCTGCATCAATTGCTAAAGCAGCTTTAGCTGT
This sequence comes from Dellaglioa sp. CoH-55-MRSF-6, assembly GCF_056782215.1. The sequence goes on along the minus strand of NZ_JBXAYJ010000001.1, from coordinate 104,165 downwards.
TAAATTAATAGCGCTTGAACTGGTTGTTGCAGCTGATACAGATTTAACCTCATCTTGAAGTCCCATTGCTGAAACCCCAGTAAATAGTGCTGCCCCTGAAATAAGCCCAATTACGAATTTCTTTGTACGTTTTAAAAATATCATTTTCTCTTTACCCTCTTAACTTCTCTTATTCATTTAAGAATACCCAATAATAGCTATTCTTGCAACTGTTCTTCTTGCTTTCTAGTTAATTTTATATTCTTACCCAATGGTAAATGAATAACAAAACTAGTTAGCTCTTCATTTGAGACAACATATATGTACCCACCGTGGAGCGTGACAATACTTTGAGCAATGGCAAGCCCTAATCCAGTTCCGCCCGTTTTTTGTGAACGAGATTCTTCCACTCGGTAAAACCGATCAAATAATTGATTAAGTGATTGTTCAGGTATTTTAGGGCCATCATTAGTTACTTTTACGATAACTTCCTGACCAATTTTTTCTGCTTCTAAATAAATATGTTTACCGCCTGCCCCATATTTTAAGGCATTTGATATTAAATTATTAAAAACACGGCCTAATTTTTCAGTATCAGCTTCCATCATTAACGGGTTAGGGTTCGTATTGCTACTAATTGTCATTTCTTTATTTTTAGCTTCAAGTTCAAAACTAGCTGCCAATTGTTCTAACATTTGATTCATATCAAAATTAATCGCATTAATTGGCGTCGACGTCTGTCGCACTTTTGTGTATTCAAATAAATCTTCTACTAAAACCTTCATCTGCTTTGATTTCACAAATGCTGTATGTGTGTAAGATAGTAAATCTTCTTGCGAATTATATTGATTATCTTCTATTAAACCTAAGTAACCGATAATTGATGTCAATGGTGTTCGAATATCGTGACTAACATTGGTAATCAGCTCATCCTTTGAATTCTCAATTCGACGTTCTTCTTCCATTGATTCAATCGTACTTTGAACCAAAGCATTAATACTTGAAACGACCCGCGCCATATCACCTTGTAGTTTAAAAGGAATTTGATGATCGTAATGACCGTCCGCAATATAATGCAATTCTGAAATAACATGACGTAACTGCATTTGATGATAACGTCGAATTAGTCGCCAATAGAGCACGACAACGTCCACAATAAGCATGAACGCAACAAAAACATTCCCCCAACTCCAGACATTGAAATCATTCGGCCCAAAAGTTAATGCCGTCTTAATTTGAAAAATACCATTCTCAAGTCCTGGGTTTGAAGCAATCGTCTGATTTAATAGAATAAAAATTGATAAATTCAGTAAAATTAATAGAATAATCGTGATGAATCCTTCCGCGATTAATTCACTTTTTTCTCTACCAGTTAATTTCAAAAATAACCCCTCACTAATGCATTTCTATCTTGTATCCAACGCCCCAGACGGTTTTGATAATATCATCACCGTTTGTTGCTGCTTCAATTTTATCACGTAAATGGCTCACATGGACCATTACTGTTTTGGCAGAAATAATTGATTCTTGTTGCCAAACTTGTTCAAAAATATCATCCGCAGAGTACACATGATTTGGATGTGAGGCTAATAAATATAAAATACCGAATTCTAAAGCAGTTAATTGAATATCACTACCTTCAACTGTTTGAACTTCATGAGAATCTTTTTTAATAATTAGCGGTCCTATTTCAAGTGCAACATCAGGTGCCGGATTCGAGTTTTGGCTACGACGGAGTAATGATTTAACACGTGCCATAATTTCTAATGGGTTAAATGGCTTAACAACATAATCATCAGCACCTGTAATCAGTCCACGAATTTTGTCCATATCTTCTGTTTTAGCAGAAACCATTAATATTGGAATTTCTGAAGTTTTACGAACCTCTTTAATGACATCCATTCCGTTCATTTTAGGCATCATAACGTCGAGAATCATTACACCGATTTCTGGCATTTCTTCTAATTTTTCAATCGCTTCAAGTCCATTTTGAGCAGTAATTGCTTCGTAACCTTCATTTTTTAAATAAATAGAGATTAAATCAACGATTTCTTTTTCATCATCTACAACTAAAATTTTCATTGGATATCTCCTGACTTTTCTTTACTTATAGTATATTGTATCAAATATCACACACGATAACTTTAAAGAATTGGTTAAATCTACTTAATCTAAGTAGTACAAAAAAAGCTTTCGTAAAAAACGAAAGCTTTCCATTTTTTATTATCCACGTTCTAATAAGTAGTTAAATAAACCGCCCATTGTTTTATCTGATAACTCAATCTCTTTACCAGATTCCGTTACTTTAGTAATTTTATAATAATCTTCAAACTCAGGTACTTCCAATTGCATCATCGCAACAAAAGCTGCTGCCGTTTTATAAGTTGCTTGTAGCTGTTCCCCATGAACGTAATCAATAATTAACATATTCGTAACCCCCTATAATATTTATACTCGTAGTGTAGTCTATAAATTTAAATACTTCCACAATTGATACTTATTTTTAAGTAAATTAATATTTCTAACTAATGTCGTATTCCTTTTACTGTATACAATGATTTTGCATCAAATCATGATTAATCATTAGAGTCTTATTTATAATTTAAAACTCTCCATTAAAAAAGACGTAACTTCTTTCATCTGAAAGAAATCACGCCTTTTTAATTATTATTTAACTGAGTAATTAGGTGCTTCTTTGGTAATTTGAACATCATGTGGATGTGATTCAATTAAACCAGCACCTGAAATTTGAACAAATTGTGCGTCATCTTGTAATGCCTTCAATGTTCCAGCACCAACGTAACCCATACCTGAATGTAAGCCTCCAACCATTTGGAAAACAATATCAGCTAAACTACCCTTGTATGATACACGACCTTCAATACCTTCTGGCACTAACTTATTAGCTTCATTTACGCCACTTTGGAAGTAACGATCAGAAGAACCATTTGATTGTTCCATAGCTGCTAAACTTCCCATACCTCGGTAAACTTTGAAACGACGACCTTCATAAATTTCAAATTCACCAGGAGCTTCATCAGTTCCAGCTAACATACTACCTAACATCACAGCGTTACCACCGGCAGCAAGGGCTTTAACGATATCACCAGAGTATTTAATACCCCCATCAGCGATGATTGTTTTACCATATTCACGAGCTACTTCAGCAGCGTCATAAATAGCTGTTAATTGCGGAACACCAACACCAGCAACAATCCGTGTTGTACAGATTGATCCAGGTCCTATTCCAACTTTAACAACATCAACGCCAGCATCATAAAGGGCACGAGTTGCTTCGCCAGTTGCGACATTACCTGCGATTAAAGTTGCTTCTGGGAATTGTGCTCTGATTTCAGTAATTTTACGGATAACACCGGCTGAATGACCATGAGCAGTATCGATAACTAAAGCATCAACACCAGCATCTAGTAAAGCTGTAGCACGTTCAAATGTATCACTTGTAACACCAACAGCGGCAGCAGCAAGTAAGCGGCCATGTTCATCTTTAGCTGCGTTAGGAAATTCAACAACTTTTTCGATATCTTTAATTGTTATTAAACCAGTTAAACGACCATTTTTATCAATGATTGGTAATTTTTCAATTTTATTTTTTTGGAGTATTTTTTCAGCTTCTTTAAGCGAAGTACCTTCCGCAGCTGTTACTAATCCTTCTTTAGTCATAACACTATCAATTAGGACTGACATATCAGAAACAAAACGTAGATCACGATTCGTAATGATACCAATCAATAAGCGATTTTCTAATGTTTCAACGATTGGAACACCACTAATACGGTAACGTTTCATCAATTGTTCAGCATCTGCAACAGAATGTTGCGGTGTTAAATAGAAAGGATCAATAATAACGCCACTTTCAGAACGTTTTACTTTTCTGACTTCTTCAGCTTGTTGTTCGATACTCATATTTTTATGAATAACACCTAAGCCACCTTGGCGAGCCATAGCAATCGCCATTTTAGAATCTGTAACAGTATCCATGCTAGCACTTAAAATTGGGACATTTAATTTGATATTCTTAGCTAATTGTACACTGATATCAACCTCGTTCGGTAATACATGACTTTCTGCAGGTATTAACAACACGTCATCAAAAGTAAATCCTTTTTTAACGAACTTCGTTTCCCAATTTGACATTTTAAAACCAGCTTTCTACTTTTATTTTGTTTACTAACATACCAGATAAACTCAACATTGGTCAAGGTTATCGTCCGATTCTTATTAACCTATAATCGTTTTTAACTGTAACAAAAAAGAGTTCAAAAATTTTACCTGAACTCTTTTCAAGATATCAATCAATTTAAAACATTGTTCGGTTGATATTATAGCGACGTTTAACGTAAATTCTAACTGCAAATGCGATTAATGCAATTACAAGATAAACAGGGGCTGGCAACAATGCATTAAGTGGTCCTGGAATCAATGCCACTAACATGTAGGCAAGAATCCATACTGCAAGAAAGGCTACAAATACTAGTAATGTAACCCAGAAAGCTGGTTTGTCTTCTTTTTTGACGTTTGGGCCATATTTTTTGTAGAAGAGCGCTGCTCCAATACCACCCAAAATTGATGTGATTAGTAGTGTTAATAATCCACCAGCACCAGAAGCTTCTGCTTGCGTACTTGTTTTACTCATTAATCCCATAACACCGTACATACCAGCAAAAATTAATAACATCATCAACCCATTATCTAAAGCTGTTAACCAAAAACTACTTGTTGGTTCTGCAGCTTTTTTCTGTGGGCCCATAATGATATCAGTTGCTTTTGTACTAACAGGACCATATAGTTTAGTTGCTGTTACACCTTTATGCTGTTCGGTGCGAAGTTCTGCAACAATTTCACCAATGACCGTATTTCGTTTTTCATCATTAATTTTTGAATCTTTCAAAATACTATTTAAACGGTAAACATAATCTTCATTACGCTTCGTTAATCCCGCAAAGGGTCCTTTATCCTGTAACTTCGTTTCTTTTTCTAAATGTTCTTTTTGTTTTGCTGCAGCTGTCGCATTTCTCTCTTCAACTGATGTTTCTTCGACTTTGTTTTCTTCTGACATGACTAACAACCCCTACTGACTTATTTTATTTAGACGTTAAATCTGAACTCAATAATATCGCCATCTTGTACGACATATTCTTTACCTTCGGAACGTAAACGACCAGCTTCACGAACTGCTGCGACGCTTCCATTTTTATCTAAATCAGCAAATGACATTGTTTCAGCACGGATAAATCCACGTTCAAAATCTGAATGGATAATTCCGGCAACTTGAGGTGCTTTCATCCCTTGTTTAAAGGTCCATGCTCGTGTTTCGGCACCACCAGCAGTAAAGAAAGTTGCTAAACCTAGTAATTTATAAGATGCCCTGATTAAGCGATCAAGTCCTGATTCTTCAACACCAGCAGCTTCAAGGAAATCAAGTTTATCTTCATCATCTAGTTCAGCAATTTCTTCTTCTGTTTTAGCAGAAACGGCTAAACATTCTGAACCTTCTTCTTTTGCAAAGGCTTCAATTAATTTTACATACTTATTAGCATCTGGGTCAGCCATGTCATCTTCAGCAATATTAGCGACATAAAGAACTGGTTTGTTCGTTAATAAAAACATACCTTTAACATATTTTTCTTCTTCTTCATCAAATTCAATTGAGCGAACGGCATGTCCAGCTTCAAGAACTGGTTTGATTTTTTGTAAAATACTGAATTCAGCCAACGCATCTTTATCTTTTGTTCTAGCCACTTTTTCAACTTTAGCATAACGTTTTGTCACACTATCTAAATCTGCAAAAACAAGTTCTAAGTTGATTGTTTCAATATCGTCCATTGGATCCACTTTATCAGAAACATGTGTGATATTATCATCGTCAAATGCACGAACAACGTGCACAATAGCATCAACTTGACGAATATTTTCTAAAAATTTATTACCAAGTCCTTCACCTTTACTTGCGCCTTTAACAATACCGGCAATATCCGTAAATTCAAAAGTTGTATGAATAATTTTTTTAGCAGGGACTACTTCATCGATACGTGCTAATCGTTTATCTGGAACTTCAACCATCCCAACGTTTGGATCGATTGTCGCAAATGGGTAATTAGCCATTTCCGCGCCTGCTTTTGTAATTGCGTTAAATAAAGTTGATTTACCTACGTTTGGTAATCCTACGATTCCTGCCGTTAATGCCATAATTAGACGTCACTCTTTTCATTTATTTTGTATTATCTTCTGTTGTTGCTTTTTCTAACATTTTTTTCATCTTTTTTTCAAATTCTCGTCTAGGTAATAGAATAAGGTGCCCGCATCCTAAACACTTAATGCGAATATCCATTCCCATTCGCACGATTTCCCAGCGGTTAGTCCCACAAGGATGTGGTTTTTTCATTTCAACAATATCATGTAAGTCATACATACTGACTAACCTCCTAGTCTAGTGAAATATCAAGTAAGTCCAAAATACGGTTCAAATCATCCGTTGATAAGTAGTCAATTTCTATCTTACCTTTATGATTTTTTTTGCTCTGTTGGATAGAAACTTGTGTTCCAAATTTTTCTTTTAACAAGTTCTCACTTTGTTGAACATAAATTGATTTTTCAACTTCGTTCACTTTTTTAGTATTCTTTTTAATTTCGCCGTTCATTTGGGCAATTACTTTTTCCAACTCACGAACAGTTAGATTTTCTTTAACTGTTCTTTTAGCTAATGCCCCAATTTTTTGTTTATCTTTAAGTGACAGCAATGTTCTTGCTTGACCCATCGATAACTGATCAACTTGGAGTAATTCTTTAACTGAGTTGGGCAATCCTAATAAACGCAAATAATTAGCAATATAAGGACGACTTTTGCCTAATCGCTCTGAAACTTGTGACTGCGTTAAGTTTAATTTTTCCATCAACATGTTATAAGCTTCTGCCTCTTCTAAAGGAGACAATTCTTCACGTTGTAAATTTTCCAAAATAGCAACTTCCATCATTGCTTCTTCTGTCATCGTTCTAATAATTGCAGGGACATCTGTTAGTCCTGCTAATTTAGACGCACGGAAACGACGTTCTCCTGCAATGATTTCATAACCCTTAATGACTGATTCTCTTACAATAATTGGTTGGAAGACACCTGATTTTTTGATAGACGCAGCTAATTCTTTTAGGGCATCTTCATCAAATGTTTTACGAGGTTGGTAAGGATTAGGGCGAATTTCAGCTAAGTTTAAACGAACAACAGATTCTTTTGTATCATCATATTGATCAAGTTCATCCTGAAATAACGCGTTAATCCCTTTTCCAAGACCTTTTTTATTATTTACCATGCGCTTTTAACACTTCCTTTGCCAATTCCATATAGACTTGAGCACCCTTCGACTTAGGATCGTAATCAATAATTGCCATCCCATGGCTAGGTGCTTCAGACAAGCGGACATTTCGCGGAATAATTGTCTTGTAGACTTTTTCTGCAAAATATTTTTGCACCTCAGACACAACTTCTGCGCCTAAATTTGTACGTGCATCATACATTGTCATTAAAACGCCTTCAATGGCTAAATCTGGATTAAAATGCTTTTGAACTAAACGAATTGTGTTAAGCAATTGGCTTAAACCTTCCAAAGCATAGTATTCACTTTGAACAGGAATTAAAATTGATTTACTAGCTGTAAAGGCATTAATTGTAATCAATCCAAGTGATGGCGGGCAATCTATTAAAATATAATCATACTGATCTTCAATTGTTTTAACGGCATCCAATAATCTTGTTTCACGAGCCATTTGCGGTGTTAATTCAATCTCAGCACCAGCCAATTGAATGGTTGCCGGAACGATATCTAATCCTTTATGACTAGTAGCTAGAATTGTCTCCTTAATTGGAAATTCATTAACTAAAACATCATAAATATCTTTTTTTATTGTTGATTTTTCAATACCAACACCACTTGTTGAATTTCCTTGAGCATCCGTATCTATTAATAAAACACGCTTGCCTAGCTCGGCTAAACAAGCGCCTAAATTCACACTCGTTGTTGTTTTACCAACGCCACCTTTTTGGTTTGCTAATGAAATAACAATTCCCATGTTTGATTAACCCTCCTTTTTTGATTCAATCACATCAATAATAACGCGATACCCTGAATCAGTTTTTTCTTGTTTTGATTTAATCGTTACACCGTTATTTTCTATAACTTGAACCGCTTGTTTTAGGGTATTAATCACTAATCTTTTATCAGGATTACCTTTTTTCGTGTTTTTCTTTTCAGACACTTTTGATTCTGGTTTAATTTTATTAGCTGAAATTAACTTTTCGGTTTCTTTCACTGTTAATTTCTCTTTTAAAATACGTTTTAATAATTTTTTTTGATTGCTAGCTGATAAACTAACCATTGCTCTTCCGTGACGTTCGGATATCTGTTGCGCCATAATGGACGTTTGTACGTCATGTTCTAATTTTAATAAACGCAATTTATTAGCAACAAATGCTTGGCTTTTACCCATATCTTCAGCTAATTTTGACTGTGATAAGTGGTTTAAACTCATTAGTTTACTGTAGGCCTCTGCTTCTTCAATTGCTGTTAGTTCCTCACGTTGTAAATTTTCAATTAGTGCCATCGAAGCCGCTTGGTCGTCGTCCATTTTCTGAACAATTGCCGGAATTTTTTTCCATCCTAATGAAGATGCTGCCCGAAAACGACGTTCCCCAGCAATAATCTCATATTTTCCAGTCTCATACTCTCGCAAAATAATAGGCTGCAATAACCCGTGTTCTTTAAGGGTTTGTGCTAATTCATCAATTTTTTGATCATCAAAGACACGACGAGGTTGGAAGCGATTGGGTACAATAGTCGTAACAGAAATGTCACTAACCTTCGTTTGATTCGTTTCATCTTCTTGTTCTTGTTGATTTTTACGATTTCCTAAAAATGAAAATGCCATTTTCCGACGACCTCCTGACTATATCTTATTTACAAGTGGGGTACGTCCAGGTACACCCGCTTTTCTAGGGTATTTTTTAGGACTTAATTTGACTTTATCAACGACTAATAGATGACGTTCGTCATCTGAAATTGGTAAAGTAAATTCATGATTAGCCACAACTTGACCACCTAAAAGCTTGATAGCATATTCGGCATCGACTAATTCTTCGTCCATTTTTTGAGCTTTGAGAGCGATAAATTGACCATTTAATTTAACTAAAGGTAAGCACAATTCAGATAGTACGCTCAATCTTGCAACAGCACGAGCTGTCACGATATCATATTGTTCTCTATATAAACTTTTTTTACCTGCAAATTCTTCAGCACGATTATGAAAAAAAGCAACCCCTGTAATATCTAATTTGTCCGCCAATTCATTTAAAAAGTTGATACGTTTATTCAACGAATCAACAATAGTCACCGTTAATTGCGGAAAAGCAATCTTCAGTGGAATTGAAGGGAAGCCGGCACCTGCGCCGACGTCACAAATAGATAAGGGCTCGCTTTGTATTTCTTTTGAATAAAAAGCAGGCGTTAAAGAATCATAAAAATGTTTCAAATAAACGTCTGATTTTTCTGTAATAGCAGTCAGATTAAGGTTTTCATTTGTCATTACTAAAAATTCATAGTATGTTTCAAATTGTGCCATTTGTCTGTCTGTTAAATTAATGTCTTTTTCAGCTAATGCTTGACGAAATTCTTCTGGATTCATATGACTGGCCCTCCGTTATTTGTGAAACAAAACGATGTTTCACGTCCTGTTTAACTTTAACGTATTTAGGCCAGAAATACAAGCCAACTGTAAGATTCTCTATCCTACTAATTTATCAAATTTTTTAAGTTTTGAAATTAATAATTCGACAAATTTTGCACGGTCAATTGATAGTAAGACTTCTGTATTTTTTTCTAATCCCAATAAATCAAATTTATCAACGATTGTCTCACCTTTAGTAAGATCACCATTCACCTCAACATCAACATGGTACTTTTCACTTGTGAATAATTCAGGATGTAACATCCAAGCAATTGTACAAGGGTCATGTAATGGAATACCGTCGAATCCCCATTTTTCTTGACCATAGTAAATACCATAAAATTTCAATAACCCGTAGGCTGATTGCGCTACTTTATTATTAATCTTACCAATTTCTTCAATTTCAGAATCTAAAATTTGTGCTTGATGAGTTAAGTTTAATCCAGCCATAACCATTGGAATAGAGTCATTTAAAACCATTTTTGCTGACTCTGGGTCCACGGCAATATTAAATTCTGAACCAGGTTTAACATTTCCAACATCCGTTGAGCCACCCATAAAGACAATTTTTTCAATTTTATTTTTTAATTCAGGATAGACAGCTAAAAATAGTGCCATATTCGTCATTGGGCCCGTGACAACCATTGTAACTTTTTCAGCACTTTTAGATAATGTTTCTGCAATTAACTCAATTGCTGTTAAATTAGTTGCTGGAATTTCAGATTTAGGTAACTCTGTTCCATCAACACCAGTATCTCCATGAACGGCATCGGCAATCATTAATTCTTGTAGTAAAGGTTTTTTATTTCCACTAGCAACTGGAACATCTGTCCGTTCCATCAATGTTAGTAGTCGACAAGCGTTATCAAATGTTTTATCAGGTGTTTGATTTCCAGCGGATGTTGTCACCGCACGTAAATCAAATTCTGGTGAAGCAATAATCATCATTAACGCTAATGCGTCATCATGTCCTGGATCACAATCTAAAATAATTGGTGTTTTTGTCATAATAAAATCTCCTCTTCAATCGAATTATTTTTCTGCATTTTTAATGCAATTAATAAATATATTTATGATCAGCCTTATTAAAATTCCAGAATGGTACTTTTACAACACCTTGAATTTTCGACTTATCAACGAACCCCCAGTAACGACTATCATTAGATACTGAACGATGATCTCCTAGAACAAAATATTTATCTGAAGGTACTCTGATAGCTGAAGTATCTTTAGCCCATTGATTATCTACAGCCAATGACTTGAATGTCCAGTTTTTAGCATTTATGTTCTGAACCCTTGTCCCTACTGTTTTTTGATAAGTTGAAATATAAGGTTCTTCAATTTCTTTACCATTAACATAGACATGATCATTTTTAAATTCTACTGTATCACCAGGCATTCCAATAACACGTTTAACATACTCTTGACCCTCAGTTGCATCAGGATCTACGCCGTATGCATCAAAAACAACAGTACTAAAGCGCTTAATATCAATAACTTTAACAACAGCAACATGCTCATTATTAACTAAGTTAGGTTGCATCGATGGCCCATCAACACGTACCATTGTGACAACAAATGTTTTTAAAAGCATCGCGATTATTAAACCGATTGCAATCGGTATAATCCAACTCATTATTTCTTTAACTATTCTTTTCATATTTCCACCTAATCATTATATTTTTTATCCCCTTATTTAGTTAATTATACGCCAACTATTTAAGGACTTTCAATATCCAATAATTCAAATGATACCAGACAATGAAATCCCTTTCTATTAAAACTTAAAATTTCATTTGCAACCATGTAAAACGACTGGTATAGTTTTAATTAGTTCTAGTAGTATAGAAACATAAGGTTTCTGTAATATCTTTGTAACATCGGGGGGCAATATATTTTAATTTAAAATATATTGAAAGTGTTCTAAACCATTATTGCACATGGGATTTACTAAATTAAATAAATTATAAGTTAAATACATAAATCATCATTATCATTGATATATAAACATTACTTAGTATATATTACAAAATCATGCTAAGTTGTAATAGTTTTTGTATTTGATTGCAACACTAACCGGTTACAATAGTTACTGTAGTATAAATCCAATAAAATAAGAAAGTAGATGTGACTCAACTTGAATAACACACTTAAATCATTATTACTCGGTACAGTTGGTACCGCTGGCCTCCTTCTTGCATCTAACGCAACTGCTGATGCAGCAACAGTTAAAGTTCAAACAAACGATACTGTTTGGGCTTTTTCTCAGAAGTATGGCGTTTCAATCAAAACAATCGAAACTTTAAACAATATTGACGCAAATTCTCATATTATTGTAAGTGGTCAATCATTAAATATTCCTGAAAAGGATAGCAACGCTAAAGCAAGCTCAACACAAAAAAGTACTTCAGCTAAAACAAGTACTATCGTTACTACTAATACTTCAGTAAATAAAACATCCGTTACTGTTAAAAATGGTGATTCATTATGGTCAATCGCTAAAGAAAATGGCATTTCAATCTCAGCACTTCGTTCGGCTAATGGATTTGCTGATAACTCAGCACTTATCTTACCCGGTCAAAATTTAACATTAACTGGTTCAAAAGCGGTAGCTGCAAGTACTACTGTTACTCCCGCTAAAGTAACACCAGCTAAAACTGTTAAAGTAGAAACAAGTACTGCTAAACCAGTTGCTACAACTCCTAAAGCAGAAGTAAGTGCTGCTAAATCAGTTACTGCAACTCCTAAAGTAGAAACAGCTACACCTAAAGCAGCATCTACTACAAATAATAAGACTGTTACTGTTAAAAACGGCGATTCATTATGGTCAATCGCTCAATCAAACGGTATTACTATCTCAGCACTATGTGATGCTAATGGTTTATCTTCTAATTCAATGATTAACCCTGGCCAAACATTAAACTTAACAGGTTCAATGGCTAAAGTAGCTTCTACAACTGCTGAAAAAGTTGTTACACCTGCAAAAGCTACAACAACACCTAAAGCTGCTGTAACTTCTAATGCTACTTCAACACCTAAGGCTGCTACAAGTTCTAATACTGCTTCAACAGCTAACACTGCTGTTGCAAGTTCTAATACTACTTCAACAACTAATACTGCTGCTGCAAGTTCTAATACTACTTCAACAACTAATACTGCTGCTGCAAGTTCTAATACTACTTCAACAGCTAATACTGCTGCTGCAAGCTCTACAACACAAACAGCAAGCTACTCAGCAAGCAAAGTTATCTCTGTTGCTAAAGCATACATAGGTACTCCTTATGTTTGGGGTGGATCAACTCCTTCTGGTTTTGATTGTTCAGGATTCACACAATATGTATTCGCAAAAGTTGGTATTAACTTAAACCGTAATACTATTGGACAAGAATCAAATGTTTCTAAGAAATCAACTGCTGCTGCTCAACCTGGAGATTTATTATTCTGGGGAGCTCAAGGTTCTACATACCATGTTGGTATTTACTTAGGTGGTGGCCAATATATCGCTGCTCCAGAACCTGGTCAAAATGTTAAAATTGGTGCATTAGCATATTACCCTGCTTCATTTGCTGGTACTGTTAATAAATAATATTATGAAGGTCCCACTCACTAAGTGAGTGGGACCTTTTTTTATGGATTTTAATATATAAAGTATTCTGGTTCGGAATCTATAAAAGTTGCTAAGATTGGAAATAAGTCCGTTAGAAATCTGAATTTTATTATTTGTTCCTTCTAAAAGAGTATTAATCGAATAATTATTAATGTTTGGAAATATCTTCACATCACGCCATCATAAGATTATGTCTGCTATTTAAAAACAAAAATCTTATACTCTTCGGCTTATTCATCATTAATCAAAAACTGGTATTTAATGCTTTTTACCCTACTATTAACAAGTGATATTTGAAACCTTTTATCTTTAAAAATCGTTACTCATTTTAAAATGTTTCATGTGAAACATTTTAAAATGGCATAAATACATAGAAGCAAAACTAACTTTTTCTTTTAATTTTGGCTATTTGGTGTATTATAAAGCTATTCGGGCCCTTAGCTCAGTTGGGAGAGCGTCTGCTCCGCAAGTAGAAGGTCGACGGTTCAAATCCGTTAGGGTCCATAGTAACCACTACAGATTTTAAAAATCAAAAAAGAGATTAACTTCAATTTGAAGTTAATCTCTTTTTCTTACGTTTCTATTTAATAAGGTTTTCCATTTGCAACGTGTTTTGCATGTTGCAACAGCGCTGTCATAGTTTCAATAATATGCGGATCGTCAATTTGATAGTACATTAACTTTCCTTCTCGTCTCTGACTAATTATTTGATGCGTTTTTAATAAACTTAATTGATGAGATAAGTTTGTTTGTTCAACATTAAGTATCTTTGATAATTCAGTTACATTATATTCATGTTGTTCCAATAAATAGATTAATTGTAATCTTATTCGATTATTCAATAGCTTAGTTATCATAATTGATTCATCAAGTTCACTTTTTGGAATTTCATTGTACGGTTGCATTATTTTCCTCCTACATAAAGTGCTGAATAGTACCACTTTCTAATAATATATATAGACCTAAGAAAACATAAACAATTAGAGTGATTAAATTACCAAAATTTTGAAAAAATTCTTGGATTTTAGGTAAATTAGTAATCATTTTACTCAACCATGTAATGATACATAAGAATATAAAAAATAGCATCAGTACAATAGGTACATCCCTAATAGATAATGTCGTGAAAAATGGGACGTAGATAGCAAGATTATCTGGTCCACAAGTTGCAATAGTAATCATAATTACATTTAAAATTATGCCTTGACCCGGTTTTCCTAATTTCTCCCGGACCTCATTACCCTCATCTTCATCACTAAAATACATTTTTATACCCATTATAATCGGAATAAGTCCCAAAAATCCTAAGATCCATTCTTCAGGAATCAGTTTTAACCAAAAGGCAGCAATCAAACTAACTGCTATAAGCGTCCCACTACCAAGTAGCTCTCCTATAAATATTAATTTTTCTTCATGTTTATTTTTATACTTAGCAAAAATAATAATTAGAATTAAAAGATAATCGATATTTGTTGAAATGAATGCGAGTACAGTTGAACCTAATAGTGTGACCATTATAGCATCTCCTCTATATGATATATTATTCATATGATATTTTGTTCATGTGAATAATATATCATATGTTAACGTCCATGTAAACGGTTAAATATAAATTTATTAGTACCTTATTTATTCAAAAATATGCTAGAATTAGTTTATTATCTATTACTTCGGAGGAATTCATATGGACTATCTAATACTGTTACTACCTATTTTATTGTTAGCTATTTGGTATATCAGCTTTCACAAAGAACCACGTCAATTAATTAATGGATTTCTGTTCAATATATTTGTCATTTCTTTAATAGGTGTACTCGCTACTTCCCCTATCAATTTTATGAAAAATAGCGCTGTTTTTATTATCATTGTTGGCGCTATAGGTTTGATATTACTTTCAATTGCAACTATTCCATTTTTATTAATTAATACTGGACTAGTCTTTAAACGTGAAAGTTATTCATTAGCTAACATGCTTGGACTACTACTTGCTATTGTTCTTATCATTCGCTGGTTTGTGACACCTTTAATCAGTACGTGGCCTTGGTATCTTCAATTACCATTTAATTTTGCTTCGTTGACTGGCTTATATCTTATGTTCGCTTTTTTAAATTTCTTGTCTGTTAGTATTTTATATAGCTTACGACGTCCAAAATATGATCAAGACTACATCATTGTACTAGGTGCAGGTTTAATCAACGGTTATAAAGTTAGTAAACTACTTGCCAACAGAATCAAACGTGCTACCAATTTTGCGGACAAACAAATACTATTAGGCGGTAAACGCCCGATTATTATTTTTTCAGGTGGGCAAGGTAATGATGAGTCTATTTCAGAAGCACAGGCAATGCAAAAATGGGCCATCGACAGTGGTTATCCAGAAGAATTTACATTACTAGAAGACAAATCAACAACGACTTTTGAAAATATGCGTTTCTCAAAAAAAATAATTGATCTTGATCATAGAGGGGATCATATTTTATTCAGTTCAAATAACTACCATATCTTTCGTGCTGCAATATTTGCACGAATGGTTGGTGTAAATGCTCAAGGCATTGGCGGGAAAACGCCATGGTATTTTTTACCTAATGCGTTCTTGCGTGAATTCATTGCTATCATAATGCTTCATAAAAATCGTCATTTTATAGTTATTTTGTTGCTCCTTTTACTGTCTATTTTTCAACAGCTTTTTAAATAATTATTACTTCAATACTTACTTAAATTAATTAATCTACTTAAAAGGATAAACCTTTAATTTATGTCATATTGACAAAACTCAGTACTATCGTTAGAATTAATTTTTATTAATATCAGTCTTATAAATTAACTATTTTTGTTGTAATCTAAGCATTAGCTAATAAAAGCTAATGCTTTTTTTATACAGTTTTTTAGTAAGGGAGATTTTATTTATGAATGGGATAGATATACACGATAATTTGAAGGTATTACAAGATTTAAAATTTTTAATTTATGACTTTAGTAACCATAGGATTGATTTTCACAATTTTGATATTTTAACTTTAGATTTACCTACCAAACAAATTGATTTAGTCTCAGCCTATCAAGCACAAAAAATTGACCACACTATTGAAGAAATAGCATGGTCAATCATTAATGATAATCATTTATAAACGGATTACTTTAAGCAATAATTCAGCTGTCGCTTCTCTTTTTTCTTTGGGTAAAGAAGCAAGATAATTAATCAAATCCAGCGTTGCAACACCTTTTAAATTTTGATTAGTAAAGAAGTCAGCTAACGTCATATCCAGCGCTTCAGCAATATCTGATAATTTTTTTATTTTAATATTATCTAACTTACCTCGCTCTATCAAAGAAATTAAACTAACAGAAGATTTTGATTTTTCAGCCAGTTGCTCAATGGTCATATTCAATAATTTTCGTTTAGCACGAATTAAAATTCCTATTTTTTTAAGCATATTAAACTCCTAATCAGAAAGGTTCTCTTTATGGTAAAGGTTTTTAAAACAATCAAACAGATTATAGCTTATCTTTTTTTAATATATATATATATACAAAAACCTTTTAAGCTGATAAAATAACTTAAGTTTCGTTTAAGGTTTGTCTTTATTCGTTGATTTAGTAATTTAAATCTAAGGAGGCCACGGGGGGTATTACTAATTCTGCATCTAACAACCTAAAAAAATACATAAGTACCAATGATTAAAATCCTATTTTATGCGATTGAGTTAGCCATTATTTTATAAACTAAAACTCGCTATGTATACACTAGATTTGGTAACTTTTAGTTAAGTAGTCAAAGTTAATCATATTATTAAGGTAGTTAAAAAGGAGATCCAATGATTAAAAAAGAACAAATCTATTATGCGCCTTCAGATGATTTATCTGGGAGTACGACAAAAAAATTCTGTCCTAATTGTGGAAGTGAAGTTCCTAAGGATGGTAATTTCTGTCCTAATTGTAATTTTGATTTACGTGTTAATTCAGTTGCGTCACAGCAACCTGTTACGCCGGTTCAACCAACACAACAACAAATGCCACCTACACAAACACGAACTGCAAATCCTAAATTACCCATCTCAGGTAAAACAAAATTCATCAGAATTTTGATTGGTATTATCGCTCTTATTATTGTTGTTGGCTACTATGCTGGAACAAAATATTACTCAAAAGAAAATCAAATTGAACGAATTACAGATGCATTAAAAACCGATAAAAACATGGAAGCTTATTTTTCAACATCGGATACGGCATTAAAAATTACTGATGAGTCTATGAAACCTGCATCAGATGCATGGGGTAGTACAGACTCTCTTAAAACTTTTAAAAACGAATTAACCAATGGAGCAAGCACTTCAACACATTTTCATTTAAAAGAAAATGGTAAACATTGGTTATTATTCCCTAAATATACGGCTGACTTTTCAACCGTTTCCGTTAACTTATCAACGAATAGCTCTGGGGCTGTTATCAAGATGAATGATAAAAAAGTTGCTACAGCTGACTCTGATAATTACAGTAAAACAATCTCAAATCTAGTTCCCGGTAACTACACAATAGAAGCAGCTGGCTCTATTGATGGTACTAAACTAAATAATAAATCGACTGAGACGCTCACTAGTTCAACTTCTAACGTCAATTTAGATTTAAGTACACTTACTTTTAGAATTAAAAGTATCGCAAATGCTGATATCTATGTTAATTCTAAAAAAGTTGGTACAACTGATGATGATGGTTCTGCAACAATTGGCCCTATTGCCTCTTCTGGAAACAATCGATTGCAGCTTAAAGAAAAGGTCGGAGACAACACTCTCGTTACCAGTGAATACCAAATTTCAGGTAGCGATGATGATAACGACGTAACTTTAAATAATACAGATGAAAATGGCTTTCAAGATAGTTCTAGTAGCAATTTATTCAATATTAATTTTCCTAATATGTTAACTCTAGATGATGCAGAAAGTTATATAGACAATTTATTTACCCAAATTGATGACTACACTATCGATGGTGATGACTCTAATGAGGATTCAAATGATAGTTATGGCTCAATAGGCAGTTTCTTTGTTAATGGCTCAAGCAATGCAGATGCCAAGGCATGGGTGACTATTGCTAAAAATTATCATGATGATGATGCAATCAGTAGTGTCTCTTATGACGCTAAAGTATTATCAGTAACACCGACAGATAAAAATAAATTTGATGTCGCTTATGATGTTACTTATACGTTCGATTTCACTGATAGTGACGATAATTATTCAACTAAAACACAAGTATTTAGATATACTGCTAAAGTTAATTATTCTAATAACGATGACTTCTTAATCAAGTCAATTACACCCGCTAAAAAAATTAGTGAAAAAATTGAAGACAACTAAACTTTGGAGGAAATAATCATGAAAACATGCCCAAACTGTAGTTCACAACAACCAGAAAATGTAAAATTTTGTACAAACTGTGGATTTGCCTTTTCCATTAAACCAGCCCAAGAAACGGCCGCAACACAATCACAAAACGTACAAGAACCAACAAAATTCCAACAACAATACACGCAACAACAAGATACTAAAGCTCAAAATGAGAATATTGAACAAGCTAAAACATTCGCATCAAATTATTGGTCTTATTTCTTAAATGCCATTAAACATCCCACAATTTTAGAAAATGGTCATAAATATTTCGGCTTTACGACAATTATTTTATTCGCCATATTTAATGATATTTTTGTAAAATTAATAATGGATAATGTTGCTAAATCTGTTAATTCAAGTCTATTTTCAGGACTCTTTAACACTCAAAGTACCTATGCGCCAACAATTGACAGTAGTGTCTACGCAAAATTATTTTTCTTAACACTACTAGCTTTTGCCTTTTACATACTAATTGGATTTTTTGTTCGTAATGTTGTTTTAGGCGATAAGAGTGATACCTTACTTTCATTTACAAATCGCTTTACACACTACCTCATGATCAATCTTGTATTAGCTGTCCTTAGTATGCTTTTCATGCTACTTGGAATGAGAGGCCTTGCTGTATTCATGTATGCTTTAATGGCCCTTATCATGAGTATTGCTTTCATTTTATCGATGATTATTGATACAAATCCACTTAAAATAGATAAACTTTACGGCGTTGTCATTGGACAACTTCTATTAGCTTTAGTTTTCATGATTGTTATGTCAGTATTTGCTGTCAGTTTAGCAGCCAACATAGCTTCAATCATCTCTGCAGCTGGATTTTAAGTTTATTGCTTAACCTAATTATAAAAAGTTAAAAAGGCACCAATCAAGTATACTTGATTGGTGCCTTTTCTGCATTTCTGTACTATTAATTATTAACTTTAGCAATCTTACCCTGTTCAATATAAACAGCAAGAATTGATAAATCAGCAGGATTCACACCACTAATACGACTAGCTTGAGCTAATGTTTCTGGTTGAATCTTAATGAATTTTTGACGCGCTTCCGTCGCAATTCCTTCAATAGAATCGTAATCAATATTTGTTGGAATTTTTTTAGCTTCCATACGTTTTAACTTCGCAACTTTTTCTTGTGCTTTTTTAATATAGCCTTCGTACTTAAATTGGATTTCTACTTGTTCAATAATTCTATGGTCTAATTCATGGTCAGGACCTGGAATAAACTTCTCAATGTCTGCGTAAGTTACCTCAGGGCGACGTAAAAATTCATTAGCCAACACGCCATCTTTCAAAGCGGCACTATTATGTTCTGCTAAGAATGCATTCACATCTTCAGTAGGTTTAATACGGAATGATTGTAATCTAGCTTTTTCGGCTTCAATTTCAGCTTTTTTAGCTTTAAAAATAGCTAATCTCTTTTCAGAAATTAAACCAATATCATATCCTTTTTCAGTTAAACGTAAATCAGCGTTATCATGACGTAAGATTAAGCGATATTCAGCACGAGATGTTAATAGACGATAAGGTTCGTTTGTCCCTTTTGTTACTAAATCATCAATCATAACACCGATATAAGCGTCACTTCGATTTAACGTAAAATCTTCGCGGCCTAAAGCACGTAACCCAGCGTTAATTCCTGCCATTATTCCTTGTCCAGCAGCTTCTTCATATCCAGAAGTCCCGTTTGTTTGACCAGCGGTATATAAATTCTTCACTAATTTAGTTTCAAGCGTTGGTCGTAATTGATAAGGAGCCACGACATCATATTCAATCGCATAACCCGGACGCATTAATTCAGCGTTTTCAAGGCCCTTAATTGAATGAATAATATCTTGTTGGACTTCTTCCGGCATTGACGTAGAAAGGCCCTGAACGTAAAATTCGTCCGTTGAACGGCCTTCTGGTTCTAAGAAGAGCTGATGACGAGGTTTATCAGAGAAACGAACAATTTTATCTTCAATAGATGGACAGTAACGTGGACCCACACCTTTAATAATTCCTGAGAACATAGGTGCACGATCAAGGTTAGCATTAATAATCTCATGCGTTTTCAAGTTGGTATACGTTAACCAACAAGATAATTGATTTTTAACATCAATATAATCTTCATCAGGTGTTTCAAAACTAAAGTGGTTAGGTTCAACATCCCCTGGTTGTTCATCAGTCACACTGTAATCAATTGTATTCCCATCAACACGAGGTGGTGTTCCAGTTTTAAAACGTTCTAAATCAAATCCAAGAGCTTCAAGATTTTCAGATAATTTAATTGCAGGTTGTGAATTATTAGGACCTGATGAATAACTCAATTCGCCAATAATAATCTTACCGCGAGCAGCCGTTCCAACTGTTAAAACAACACTTTTAGAACGGTATTTTGCCCCAGTATTTGTTACAACACCATGACATTCGCCATCTTCAACAATTAAACTATCGACTGTTCCTTGACGTAACGTTAGGTTTTCTTCTTTTTCCATTGTATGTTTCATTTCACTTGAATAAAGATGTTTATCAGCTTGTGCCCGTAATGCTCTAACAGCTGGACCTTTACCAGTATTTAACATACGCATTTGTACATAAGTTTTATCGATGTTACGACCCATTTCGCCACCTAAGGCATCAATTTCACGTACAACAATTCCTTTAGCTGGACCACCAATTGAAGGATTACATGGCATAAAAGCAACCATGTCTAAACTAATTGTGATAAGTAATGTTTTATTACCCATTCGTGCAGCAGCGAGTGCTGCTTCTGAACCAGCATGTCCAGCACCAACCACAATTACATCATAATCTGGGCCGTCATAAGTTTTAATGTCCATTTATATTCTCCTATTTACTAACAATTATTTACCTAAACAGAATTGACTAAATAATTCTGTGAGTAATTCATCTTTGTAGCTATCACCAGTGATTTCACCAAGTAATTCCCAACTTCTAGTCATGTCAATTTGAACTAAATCGATTGGCATACCGGAAGCAATCCCAGTGATCACATCATCTAAAGCAGTCTCAGCTTGATTTAACAAGCCAATATGACGAGAATTAGTAATCATAACTGTTGTTTGGCTATTTTCAATTCCACCAAAGAATAAGTTAGCAATTTTTTCTTCAAGTTGCTTCACACCTTCATGATTTAAGACAGAAATAGAAATAATTTCCGTTGGATCAACCATACTTTCTAATTCTTTACGATCTAGATTTTCTGGTAAATCTGTTTTATTTAAGATAACAATTCGTTTATCATTCTGTGTTAATTTAATGAGCTGCTTATCTTCAGCAGACAAAGGTTCATTGCTATTCAAAACAAGCATGACTAAATCAGCTTGAACAATCGCTTCTTTCGAACGTTCAACCCCAATTTTTTCAACCTTATCTTCTGTATCACGAATACCGGCAGTGTCTACCAATTTCAAAGGTACACCCATAACGTTAACGTATTCTTCAATCACATCACGCGTTGTTCCAGCAACATCAGTTACAATGGCTTTATCTTCATGTAATAAGTGATTCAAAAGACTTGATTTACCAACATTAGGTCGACCAATTATGGCAGTAGCTAATCCTTCACGTAATACTTTACCTTGTTGCGCTGTTTGTAGTAATTCTTGAACATATTGCTTAACATCACGTGCTTTTTCAAGCAATAATTTAGTCGTCATTTCTTCACCAGCATCGTATTCTGGATAATCAATATTAACTTCAACTAATGCCAAAACATCTACGATATCTTTACGTAAATTGCGGATTAGACGTGCTAAATTACCATCTAACTGATTTAGTGCAACTTTCATTGAGCGATCTGTTTTAGCACGAATTAAATCCATAACAGCCTCAGCTTGAGATAAATCAATTCGACCATTTAAGAATGCTCGTTTTGTAAATTCACCAGGTTCAGCTAAGCGTGCCCCATTACTTAATAATAATTGTAAAATTTGATTCGTTGGTACAATACCACCATGACAGTTAATTTCAATCACATCTTCACGTGTAAATGTTTTAGGTGCTAACATAACTGAGACCATGACCTCATCGACTTCTTCATCCGTTTTAGGATTTAAAATATGTCCGTAGTTAATGGTATGACTATCAACGTTACCTAAATTTTTCCCTTTAAATACATTATTAGCAATTTGAACGGCATCCTCACCACTTAATCGAACAATTGAAATGGCACCTTCACCAGGTGGTGTTGATATAGCGGCAATTGTATCAAATTCTGTTAATTCTGGCATATCTTTAAATACTCCCTTCAAGTGCTCTATTAGCAGTTAATTAATCATATTCTTTAAATTTTTTCAAACAAAAAAAGGGCCCACTCCACGCCCTAAAAGGACGTGGATAAAGCACCTTCACTACTTTATCTAATATTAAGTTCAATGCCAATAATATACTTTTTTTACCGACATTTGTCAACAAGTCTGTTTGATGATTCTAATTCACTAACCACGAATACCGCGATTTTCTAATTTATTAGTAATCACTTTTAATTCATTAACATAACCAAGATATTCTTCTTCAGTCATATCAAATGAAGTAAAACAATTCGACATTTGTTTCATAATTCTATGTTTACTTCTTTTAGCTTTTCCAGTCAATGAGACATTCACACGGCGTTCATCCTCAGGATCTCTAGTCCGAAGAATCCAATCATCCTTTTCCATACGTTTTAAAAGTGGTGTTAATGTTCCGTTATCTAGATGTAACTTCGCACCAAGTTCCTTCACCATAACAGGTGACGTTTCCCACAATGAAAGTAACGTAATATATTGCGGATACGTTAAGCTAAATTCCTTCAGTGATTCTGTATAAAATTTATTGTAATCTTTTTGTGCTGTGTAAATAGCAAAACATAGTTCATCTTCTAATTTTTCTGGATCATGTTTTAAAGCCATGGGTGGGGACTCCCTTCTATTACTGACTATTTTTTATTTTTAGGCGCTACAATTACTGAGCGCTTAGGTTCTGTTCCAATCGATGTTGTTTTGATTCGGTTATTTCGTGCTAAATAAAAATGAATTTGCTTACGTTCGTTAGCAGGCATCGGGTCTAATTGTACCGTCTCACCCGTTCTAATAACATCCTTGGCCACTTTAATTGCAAGGCGCTCAATCGTTTCTTCGCGACGTTTACGGTAGCCACCAACATCTAGAATAACATTCATTCTGCTAACTGCTTTTTGATTCATATTAACTTGTGCTAAATATTGCAAAGCATTTAAACTTTTACCGTGTTTACCAATTAATAATCCTTGTTTACTCGTATTAAAATCATATGTTACCTGACGGCGCTCAAATTGAACATTAATTTCTGTATCAATACCCATTAATTCTGTAATGTCGGCCAAATAATAACCAACATCATGAACTGCTTTTTCATTAAGTTGACTTCTAGCAGCTTTTTCTGCTGCTGTTAGAGGCTTTGATGTAACACTATCTTTTTTTTCATCAATAATTTTCTTGCTTACTGGTTTTTCTGTTATTTTTTTTTCAATTAATTCAACTTCTGCCTTTTTGCGGCCAAAAAATAAAAATCCAGACTTACCTTCATTGATTATTTTAATTTCAATCTGTGTTTTTTCAAGCTTTAATGCAGCCAAACCGTTACTCACAGCTTGATCAACATTTTTTCCAGTAAATATGGGCATGTTCATCCTCCAAATATAATTATCATCGTTATATTATAGCACTAATTGACCCCTTATCTATACCCTTTTTCAGAACGATTTTTTTGAAAAGTTCTTTCATTTGACAAAATCTATAGGACTCAGCCTATAATGAAAATACTAAATATAAAAACTCGGAGGATTAATTCTATGAATAAATTAACAGACACATATGAATTAGCAAATGGTGTCAAAATTCCTGTTGTTGGTTTTGGTACTTGGCAAACACCAAGTGGTGATGTTGCTAAAGCATCTGTAAAATCAGCATTAGCTTCTGGTTACATACATTTAGATACTGCTGAAATGTACCACAATGAAAGTAGTGTTGGAGAAGGTATTGCCGAAAGCGGTGTTGCTCGTGAAGATATCTTTTTAACAAGTAAATTAGCTAATACAGCTCATACGTACGATGAAACACAAACAGCATTTGCACGAACATTAAAAGATTTAGGTGTTGATTACCTTGATTTATTCTTGATTCACTGGCCAAATCCTGCTGCTTATCGTGAAGATAATTGGGAAAGTCATCTTCAAGAAACATGGCGTGCATTTGAAGATCTTTATAATGAAGGTAAAATTAAAGCCATTGGTGTTTCTAACTTCCGTCCTCGTCATTTTAAAATTTTGGAAGAAACACAAACAATTACACCAATGATTAATCAAATTAGATTAGCTCCTGGTGATACTCCCAAAGAGACAATTGATTATTGTCACAAGCATAATATTCAATTAGAAGCTTATAGCCCATTAGGAACTGGTGCTATCTTTACGGAACCAACAATGGTTAAAATTGCTAATCGTATTGGTCGCAGTGTTGCACAAGTTACCTTACGTTGGTCATTACAAAATGGATTCTTACCACTTCCCAAATCTGTTCATGCTGACAGAATTGAAGAAAATACTCATTTATTTGATTTTGAATTATCTGATGAAGACATGGCAGAAATCAACTCTCTAGATGGTGTTGTTGGTCATGCTCAAGATCCAGATACAGCAACTTTCTAAAATGTTTCACGTGAAACAAAAATGCGTAACCAGATATATTCTGGTTACGCATTTTTAGTTATCTATAGTTTGATGATGCATTTGGCATGACTATTGCACATATGATGTAAACAATAATACCAGGGAATGCTGCACTCAGGACACTTAAAAGAACGTACCCTATTCTTGTTAATGTTGGGTCCCAGTTAAAAAATTCAGCAATACCACCGACAACACCAGCAATAATTCTATTATTAGATTTTGTTAATTTTCTCAATTTTAATCCTCCTCTTGTTAACCTTTTATGTAATTATATCCAAAATAAAAAACCAAAGCCACTAAATGGACTTTGGTTTTCAAAAATTACTTTTTGTTACGGCCCTTATAAGCTTTCTTTTTCGCTTTTTTAATAGCCTGTACTTTTTCTTTTTCAAGACGTACTTTTTCTTCACGTTCACGTGTAATTTTAAATGGATTATTAATTAACAATGTTTGTCCAACTGAGAATGCATTGGTAATAACCCAATATAATGACAAGGCTGATGGTAAGTTAACAGCTGTCACAAGAATCATTATTGGTGTACCATAAACCATCATCGTTGACATTGAGTTTGCTTCAGGTTGGGACATAACACCCAACTTAGAAACAAAGTAAGTTAAGATTGCAGCAAAAATTGGTAAGATGAAGTACGGATCTTTATCACCAAGCTGTAACCATAAAAATTCACCCGTCTTCAAAACGTTCGTTCTCAAAATAGCTTGATAAAGAGCTAATAAAATCGGCATCTGTACTAATAATGGTAAACATCCAGCAACAGGATTAATGCCTGCTTCTGCATATAATTTCTGTTGTTCTTCACGTAATTTTTGAACAGTTGCAGCATCTTTACCAGAATGCTTAGCTTGAAGTGCCTTCAATTGAGGTTGAACTTCAGCTGTTTTACGCATACTTTTTGTTTGATAAATCATTAATGGTAATAAAATAACCCTAATGATTATGGTAAAGATGATAATACCAACACCATAGTTCCCACCAAATAATTTTGAAAGGAAAATAATAGCCCTAGAGAAACTGAGGATGATACCGCCATCCCAAATTCCTGTACTATTTTCCGTTATTGGTGTTGTACTACATCCCGCTAGGACTAACATTAACCCCAACATACTTAATAGGACTAAAAATCGCTTACTCTTCTTTTTCACAAGAATACCCTCGCTCACTTTATTAGTCTAAAATTTTAGCTATTTTTAAAACATGTGTTAATTGTTTCTTGGATTCCTCTTGCGACAACCAAGCAACAGATGGTCTAGCAATAACCAAAAAATCGCAATCTTGTTTAAGATCTGGTTTCAATTCTAACAACGATTGACGAATACGGCGTTTAACCCAATTACGAGCAACAGCATTCCCAATACGTTTTCCAACTGAAATTCCAACTCTAAAATGAGCTTGTTCTGGTTTTTCCATCATATATATAACATACTTTCGGTTCGCACAAGATTGACCTTTTTTAAAAACTGTTTGGAACTCTGCTTCTTTTTTAACGCGATATGATTTTCTCATGTAATATCTCCAGTTAAATAGATACTGTATCTTTGTAATAAAAAAAACCACTGAAATCAGTGGTCTATGCAGACAATACTTTTCTACCTTTACGGCGTCTACGTGCTAAGACGTTACGGCCGCCTTTTGTACTCATGCGTTTACGGAAACCATGCACGCGTTCACGGTGACGTTTTTTAGGTTGGTATGTTCTTTTCATAATTTAGGCACCTCCTTAAATACTTAATGTTTCAACTAATCGGTATCTTGATAAAAATAAGATACCAGTGACGTCAATTTCACTTACCGGAATATAATACCATACTTCTTTCTTCTATGAAAGAAAATTATTAGAATTCAATGTAATTTAGTTATCCACACTTTTTCGCTATTTATTTTTTAGTTGTGGATGAGTTGTGAAACACATCTTGTCGTCCACAACTCGGAACACACACTTTTTCACAATAAACAGCCTGTTAATAAGTTATACACACCCTTAACTAAAAACTGTTAATAACTAATGAAAATCCTTTAATAACATACTTTATTTCAATCACTCATTTGTGGATAACATGGCAAACAAAACTGGTTTATCTTTTTATGCCCACCCCTGTGGAAAACTTATTAATGACCCTGTTATTATTTTTTACACATTTTTTTAAACCTGTGGAAAACCCTTCTTTAAAATGCTAAACTGTAGTTACGATTTATTTAAACAAGGAGGCTTTTTGTGCTTACTCTCGAAAATTTATGGTCCTCACTGACTGATTATTTCAAAACGCAACTCAACCCTGTTAGTTACGAAACTTGGATTTCATCAGCTGAACCAAAACAATTTATTAATAACGACCTTATTATTGAGCTACCCTCCCAGCTACATAAAACTTACTGGATACAACATCTAGCACCAAAAGTTGTTGCGTTTCTTTACGAATCAACTGGTGAAGAAATCAATCCCGTTTTAAAAATAAAGGGTGAATTAACCGCGGGCGGCCAATCAAATATGGCAGTATCAAATAGTTCAAACTCTAATAACGATAATGTCCCTACCTTTATGCGTGATGCCAAATTAAACGATAGATATACCTTTAGTACCTTCGTTACTGGAAAAGGTAATCAGATGGCCCACGCTGCTGCTTTGGTTGTTTCTGAAGAACCTGGCCGCTTGTACAACCCGCTCTTTTTCTATGGTGGTGTTGGTTTGGGTAAAACCCATTTAATGCACGCAATTGGTCACCAAATGCTTCTAAACAATCCTGATGCAAAAGTAAAATACGTTACAAGTGAAGCATTTACTAACGGCTTCATTAACTCACTTCGAAATAATACGCCCGAAGATTTCCGAAAAGAATATCGTAGTGTTGATCTCTTACTGGTGGATGATATTCAATTTTTTGCCGATAAAGAATCAACACAAGAAGAATTTTTCCATACATTTAACTCTTTATATGATGATAAAAAACAAATTGTCTTATCATCTGATCGTTTACCAAACGAAATACCAAAATTACAAAAACGTCTTATATCTCGCTTTAAATGGGGTCTTTCAGTTGATATAACCCCTCCTGATTTAGAAACTAGAATTGCTATTTTAAGAAATAAATCTGATGCTGAAAATCTTGAAATACCAGATGATACATTAAGTTATATTGCTGGCCAAATCGATTCGAATATTCGTGAACTTGAAGGCGCTTTGGTTAGAGTACAAGCGTACGCGACCTTATCAAACTCAGAAATAACAACGAGTTTAGCCGCCGATGCCTTAAAAAACTTAAGTTTAAAAGATAAATCAAATGAAATTTCAATTGCTATTGTTCAAGATCGGGTTGCTAAATATTTCCACGTTACTGTGGGCGATTTAAAAGGAAAAAAACGTGTTAAAGCAATTGTTATGCCACGTCAAATTGCTATGTACTTAAGTCGCGAACTTACCGACAATTCCTTACCTAAGATTGGATCTGAATTTGGTGGTAAGGATCATACAACGGTTATTCATGCTCACGAAAAAATTGCTGTAATGTTAGAAACTGATGACAAACTTCAGCGTCAAATTTCAGATCTTAAGAGTGAACTTAACCAATAATAGTTGTGGGCAATTGTGGATAAGGCGGCTTGTTTACTCACAGGTTATCCACATGTGAATTCTTTTATTTACATGGTCCCAACGTATTTCTTAACATGATTAACAGGCCCTACTACTGCTTCTATTCTTTTATTACTTAATTAATAACTAAACTTACCGGAGGATTTACTATGGAATTTACAATTAATCGATCAGCATTCATTAAACAATTAACAGATGTTCAAAGAGCTATTTCTTCAAAAACAACAATTCCTATATTAACGGGTATCAAAGTTGTCTTAACTGCTTCTGGTTTACTTTTAACAGGTAGTGATGCAGATGTTTCTATTGAAACTTTTTTATCTGTTGAAGATGAATCTAATAACTTAACAATTGAATCAACTGGTGAAATTGTGCTACCTGCACGATTCTTTAGCGAAATTGTTAAAAAATTACCGCAAGATACTTTTTCATTAACAGTGACTGATGGTTATCAAACTGAGATTACTTCTGGATCAGCCTCATTCAATATTAATGGGTTAGATGCAAATAACTATCCTCACTTACCAGAAATTGATACTGATGATAATTTAATTTTTTCGGGATCAATCTTAAAACAAATTATTAGCCAAACTGTTATTGCCGTTTCTAACCAAGAAAGTCGCCCTATTTTAACTGGTGTTCACTTTGTCATTGAAAATGGTGAGTTTTTAGCAGTCGCAACAGATAGTCATCGTTTGAGCCAACGTAAAATTACATTGGAAGGCGCAAACGATGCAAAATATGATGTTATTATTCCTGGTAAATCTTTAGTAGAATTATCACGAATGATTGACGATTCTAATCCAGATATTGAAATGCGTATTTCAGAAAACCAAGTACTCTTTATTCTTGGAAATACCTCATTTTATTCACGTTTATTAGAAGGAAATTATCCTGATACAACTCGTCTAATTCCTAAAGAATCAGCTACAGACATTGAGTTTAATGCGCCTAAATTATTATCAGCAATTGAACGTGCGTCATTACTATCACATGAAAGCCGTAATAACGTTGTTAAACTAGCGATTAATACGGCAGAACAAAAAGTTGTCATTTATAGTAACTCGCCTGATGTTGGTAATGTTGAGGAAGCATTAGAATTTAGCAATTTATCAGGAAATGATCTTGAAATTTCATTTAATCCAGACTATATGAAAGATGCTTTAAGATCATTTGGACAAACTGAAATTAAAGTTGCGTTTACACAACCATTACGACCATTTACCTTAGTCCCAACTGAAGATACAACGCAATTTATTCAATTAATTACACCAGTTCGAACATTCTAATTAATTGTTCGTGTATGAATAACTAATAAAAATAGAGTAAAAGCAGCCAATAAAACTGTTTTTACTCTATTTTTTTAGGTAAATTATATTAAAAGTGAGAAATGAATTTTATGGTTTGATTTTGACTAAAAAAATAAGGCAATAGTGAATTGTAGTCATTTAATTAAAAATATAGCCTTTTAAGTAATTTTAGAGTAAAAAGACTAATTAAAACTTAAATCGCTTAAATCGGCTTAAAATGAGATGTGAAATTGTAATTTTGCGAAAAAAAAGGTATAATAGAAAAGGAAGAAAATGGAGGTTGACGACAATTGAAATCAGATATTTATTTAGAAACACCTTACATGATGCTACAACAAGTTTTGAAATCAGAAACAATTATTAATTCTGGTGGCGAAGCAAAATGGTTTTTACGTGAAAATGAAGTCCTTGTAAATGGTGAATTAGAAGACCGACGTGGACGTAAATTATACCCTGGCGATGTTATTGAAGTTCCAGGTATTGCAATTATTACGATGCATTCAATGGACGAAAAGTAGGCTTATCAATGTATCTAGAAAATTTAACCTTGAGGGATTATCGTAACTATGAAGATTTAAATATCTCATTTTCACCAGCAATCAATATATTACTTGGTGAAAATGCTCAGGGTAAAACGAATTTATTGGAAGCAATTTATGTGTTATCAATGACTCGAAGTCATAGAACGAATAATGATAAAGAGTTGATTAAGTGGGATAAGACAGCTGCGATAATCCAAGGTCGGGTGAATAAGCAAGTAGGGTCATTGCCACTCGAGATTCAAATTAATTCTAAAGGTAAAAAAGCTAAAGTTAATCATCTTGAACAGGCCAAATTGTCACAGTACATTGGACAGTTCAATGTGATTTTGTTTGCACCAGAGGATTTAGCCCTTGTAAAGGGTGCCCCATCAGTAAGAAGAAGATTTGTTGATATGGAATTTGGCCAAATTAATGCACGTTATTTATATAATTTAGGTCAATACCGAACTATTTTGAAACAGCGTAATCAATATCTAAAACAGTTACAGCATAAAAAAGACCAAGATTTAGTTTTTTTAGATGTATTATCTGATCAATTAGCTGCTTTTGGCGCAGAAATTGTACATCAACGCTTAATATTTCTTAAACAACTTGAATTCTGGGCTAACCAATTACAAGAAGAGATTACACAGTCCGCTGAAACGTTAACATTTGAGTATGCCACTCATTTGGAAAACGCGTCAGAAAAAACGATTGAACAGTTGTATACGCAATTACAAAATGATTTAAAAAAATCAATAAAAAAAGAAATATTTCAAGGGACAACCTTAGCTGGGCCACATCGTGATGATGTGCGTTTTTTAATTAACGGCAAAAACGTTCAAACATATGGATCTCAAGGACAACAAAGAACAACAGCATTATCAGTCAAATTAGCCGAAATTGAGTTAATGAAAGAGGAAACTGGGGAATATCCAGTCCTTCTTTTGGATGATGTTCTTTCTGAATTGGATGATATGCGTCAAACACATCTTTTGAAGACGATTCAAAATAAGGTTCAAACATTTTTAACAACACCAAACTTAAGTGGTATTGCTAGATCGTTAATTAATGAACCTAAGATTTTTCATATTAATCAAGGTAACTTACTCGAAGAGGAGGAACATATAGTTGACTGATCAAGAGAAACAAGCTGAAATAGCAGAAGAATTACATGAAGAAAAAGCAAAAGAATATGATGCGAGCCAAATTCAAGTTTTAGAAGGACTTGAAGCTGTTAGAAAACGTCCCGGTATGTATATTGGAACAACGGCTTCACAAGGTCTTCATCACTTAGTTTGGGAAATTATTGATAATGGTATCGATGAAGCATTGGCTGGTTTTGCCGATGAAATTAATGTTGTTGTCGAAAAAGACAACAGTATAACAGTTCGTGATAATGGACGTGGTATCCCTGTTGATATCCAAGCAAAAACAGGCCGTCCAGCGCTTGAAACCGTTTTTACAATTTTACATGCTGGGGGTAAATTTGGCGGTGGTGGTTATAAAGTTTCTGGTGGACTTCATGGAGTTGGTGCTTCAGTTGTTAATGCATTATCAACTGAGCTAGATGTTCAGGTTATTCGTGAAGGTAAAGTCTACGGTATGGACTTTGCTCGCGGTAAAGTTAAAACAGAGATGTCAGTTGTAGGTGAAGCACCTGAAAATGAACATGCAACGATTGTTCATTTTGTACCGGATTCTGATATTTTTACGGAAACAACTGTCTATGATATTAAAGTATTAACAACGCGAATTCGTGAATTAGCATTCTTGAATAAAGGCCTTAAAATTACGATTGATGATAAACGTGATGGTGGACCCGGATTACAAGAATTCCATTATGCCGGTGGTATTAAGCATTATGTTGAATACTTAAATAAAAATAAAGATGTTATTTTCCCAGAACCTATCTATGTTGAAGGTGAACAAAAAGGGATTATTGTTGAAGTTGCCCTCCAATATACAGATGATTATCATAGTAATTTATTAACTTTCACAAATAATATTCATACTTATGAGGGTGGTACTCATGAATCTGGTTTTAAGACAGCCTTAACCCGGGTTATAAATGATTACGCTCGTAAAAATAATCTTATGAAAGAAAATGATGCTAATCTTTCTGGTGAAGATGTTCGTGAAGGATTGACGGCTGTTGTCAGTATTAAACATCCAGATCCTCAATTTGAAGGTCAAACAAAAACAAAATTAGGTAATTCAGATGCGCGTACGGTTACTGATCGTACTTTCTCTGAACATTTTACTAAGTTTTTAATGGAAAATCCTAAAGAAGCTAAAATTATTGTAGAAAAAGGCTTATTAGCTGCTAGAGCTCGAGTAGCTGCTAAACATGCTCGTGAAGTAACACGTAAAAAAAGTGGGCTTGAAATCAGTAACTTACCCGGTAAGTTAGCTGATAATACAAGTAAAGATCCTGCAATTAGTGAATTATTTATCGTCGAAGGTGATTCAGCCGGCGGTTCAGCTAAACAGGGTCGTTCACGGTTAACACAAGCTATCTTACCGATTCGTGGTAAGATTTTGAATGTTGAAAAAGCAAGTTTAGATAAAATTTTAGCCAATGAAGAAATTCGTTCATTATTTACAGCTATGGGAACAGGTTTTGGTGGCGAATTTAATGTTGAAAAAGCTAATTATCATAAATTAATTATTATGACTGATGCTGATGTCGATGGTGCCCATATTAGAACGTTATTATTAACACTGTTCTATCGTTACATGCGTCCACTTGTTGAAGCAGGATTCGTGTATATTGCGCAACCACCTTTATATCAAATTAGACAAGGTAAGATGATTCGTTATGTCGATACTGAAGAAGAATTAGAAGAAATTCAAGGGCAATTGGCACCAACACCAAAACCCGTTATTCAACGATATAAAGGTCTTGGAGAAATGGATGCTTCTCAATTGTGGGAAACAACTATGGATCCAGATGCTCGTCGTTTATTACGTGTTAACGTCGACGATGCCATTGAAGCTAATGATGTCTTTAATATGTTAATGGGTGATCGTGTAGAACCTAGACGTGAATTTATTGAAAAAAATGCCACTTACGTAGAAAACTTAGATATTTAAAAACTTAGTCGTAAAGGAGGTTGAAAATTTTGGCAGAAGAATTACCAGCTACAAGCCGGATAAAAGATGTTAATCTTTCCGGAGAAATGAAAAAATCATTCTTGGATTATGCTATGAGCGTTATTGTTGCTCGTGCACTTCCTGATGTTCGAGATGGGTTGAAACCTGTCCATCGTCGTATTTTATACGGGATGAGTGAATTAGGGATTACGCCTGATAAACCATACAAAAAATCAGCTAGAATTGTTGGGGATGTTATGGGTAAGTACCATCCTCATGGTGATTCATCGATTTATGAAGCGATGGTTCGTATGGCCCAAGACTTTAGTTACCGTTACATGTTAGTTGATGGGCATGGTAACTTTGGTTCTGTCGATGGTGATGGCGCTGCTGCTATGCGTTATACTGAAGCTAGAATGAGTAAAATAGCTGTTGAAATGATGCGTGATATCAATAAAGATACCATTGATTTCATGGATAATTACGATGGCAGTGAACATGAACCAGTTGTTTTACCTGCGCGTTTTCCTAACTTATTAGTTAATGGTGCAACAGGTATTGCCGTTGGTATGACAACGAATATTCCGCCACATAATTTGTCAGAAGTTATTTCTGGATTACATATTTTGATGGATAATCCTGATGCAACTGTGGCTGATTTGATGGAGGCTATCCCTGGTCCTGATTTTCCAACTGGGGCTACTGTTCTAGGTAAATCTGGTATTCGTAAAGCTTACGAAACAGGTAAGGGAACAATAACAATTCGTTCAAAAGTTGAAATTGAAGAACAAAAGAATGGTAAAGAACGTATTATCGTTGATGAACTTCCTTACATGGTTAATAAAGCACGTTTAATTGAACGTATTGCTGATTTAGCTCGTGATAAAAAAATTGAAGGTATCACTGATATTAATGATGAGTCTGATCGTGAAGGATTACGAATTGTGATCGATATTCGTCGTGATATGAGTGCTTCAGTTGTGTTGAATAACCTTTATAAATTAACGTTATTACAAACATCTTTCAGTTTTAATATGCTAGCAATCGTTAATGGTATTCCAAAAGTTCTAAGTTTAAAGGAAATGCTTGTTTATTACCTTGAACATCAAGAAAAAGTTATCCGTCGTCGTACGCAATTTGAATTGAAAAAGGCACGTGCTCGCGCACATATCCTTGAAGGTTTAAGAATTGCACTCGATCATATTGATGAAATTATTAGAATTATCCGTAGCTCA
The DNA here is from genome assembly GCF_056782215.1 of Dellaglioa sp. CoH-55-MRSF-6. Next base: position 68,997 of record NZ_JBXAYJ010000001.1, on the reverse strand, counting down.
AATACGGGTGAACTTGCTAAAAATCAATTGATGGGTAATTATGGTTTATCAGATAAACAAGCTCAAGCTATTTTAGATATGCGATTAGTTCGTTTAACTGGTTTAGAACGTGAAAAAATTGAAGAAGAATATCAAAATTTAATGGCATCAATCGCTGATTTTGAAGATATTTTGGCTCATGACTCACGTATTCATGATATTATTTATCAAGAATTGTTAGATTTACAAGCTAAATTTGGTGATGAACGTCGTACTGAATTATTAATTGGCGAAGTATTGAATCTTGAAGATGAAGATTTGATTGAAGAAGAAGAAGTTATGATTACATTAACGCATAACGGTTATGTAAAACGTCTTGCAACTGATGAATTCAAAGCACAAAACCGTGGTGGCCGTGGCGTTCAAGGTATGGGTGTTCATGATGATGACTTTATTGAACATCTTGTGTCGACATCAACGCATGATACCCTACTATTCTTCACGAATGCTGGTAAAGTGTACCGTATGAAGGGGTATGAAATTCCTGAATATGGACGCACAGCTAAAGGAATTCCTGTCATTAATCTTTTAGGGGTTAATTCTGGTGAGAAAATCCAAGCTGTTATCAACGTAAGCAAGCAAGAAAATGATGAACGTTATCTTTTCTTTACGACGCTTAACGGAACAGTTAAGAGAACACCGGTGTCAGAATTTTCTAACATACGAAATAATGGTTTAAAAGCGATTAAATTGCATGATGAAGATGAATTAATTAACGTTGCTATCACAGATGGCACGCAGAATATGATTATTGGAACGCATCGAGGTTACGCAGTATCATTTGCTGAAAATGATGTTCGTTCAATGGGTCGTTCTGCTTCTGGTGTTCGTGGTATTCGGTTAAGAGAAGATGATTACGTTGTAGGAGCTGATTTATTAGCTGCTGATAGTCACGTATTTATCATTTCTGAAAAAGGATACGGTAAGCAAACACCCGCTTCGGCTTATGCAATTAAAGGCCGTGGTGGAAAAGGAATTAAGACAGCTAACATTTCTGAAAAGAATGGACCAATTGCTGGGTTAGCAACCGTTCAAGGTGATGAAGATATCATGTTAATTACGGATCAAGGTGTTATGATTCGCTTTAATGTGAAGAACGTGTCAAAAACGGGCCGTGCTACTTTAGGAGTTCATTTAATTCGAATTGATGAGAATGCTAAAGTTGCAACAATGGCAAAAGTTGAAGCTACTCCTGAAGAAACAACTACTATTTTAGATGCAGTTGTATCAGACGTTGAAAGTGAAACAAATGACTTAGAATAAACTAAATTAAAAAAATAAAATAAAATCCTAATTAACGGCGTACTTAATAAGTGTGTAGTTAATTAGGATTTTCTTGCTTTAAGTGAATGGCAGTGATATAATTTTAGTTCGTAAGTGTCTATGGCATTAAATAGATAACTTTCCTTGTTCTTGCCACGAGGTAAGGACCTAAAGTCCATAAGGAGGTGTAAACAGTCATGAGTAAATATGAAATTACTTATATCATCCGTACCGATCTTGATGAAGCAGCTAAAGCAGCTTTGATCGAACGTTTCGATGGTATTTTAACAAGTAATGGTGCAGAAATCGTTACTTCAAAAGACTGGTCAAAACGTCGTCTTGCATACGAAATCAGCGGTTATAATGAAGGTATCTACCATATCATTAATGCTACAGCCGATGACGATATCGCAATTAACGAATTTGATCGTCTTTCAAAGATTAATGAAGGAATCTTGCGTCATATGATCATTAACAGAGATGAAAAATAATTCATTTTAATAAAATAACGGAGAGGAGCAATACATTATGATTAATAGAACAGTACTTGTCGGACGTTTAACAAGAGACCCTGATTTACGCTACACAGCTAGTGGTGCTGCAGTTGCAACTTTTACAGTTGCAGTTAATCGACAATTCACGAACGCTTCTGGCGAACGTGAAGCCGATTTTATTAACTGTGTTATCTGGCGAAAAGCAGCCGAGAACTTCGCTAACTTTACGCATAAAGGTTCTTTAATTGGTGTCGATGGACGAATTCAAACGCGTTCATATGATAATCAACAAGGAACTCGCGTGTATGTTACTGAAGTTGTCGTAGAAAACTTTTCGTTGCTTGAATCAAAATCTCAATCAAGCCAACAACAAGGTAACGCTAATAATCAAAGCAGCGCTCCTCAATCAAGTTCATCATCAAATAACAATGCTAACCCATTTGGTGGCGCAAGTTCGAATAATAATTCAAACACAACGCAATCTAATGATTCAGCAACAGTTGATCCATTTGCAAATAATGGCCAACAAATTGATATTTCTGATGACGACCTACCATTCTAATTAGAGGAGGAAACTCACATGGCACAACAACAACAACGTAGAGGTGGTGGCGGTGGCGCACGTCGTCGACGTAAAGTTGACTTCATCGCAGCTAACCACATCGATTATATCGATTATAAAGATACAGACTTGTTAAAACGTTTCATTTCAGAACGTGGTAAGATTTTACCTCGTCGTGTTACGGGAACAAGCGCTAAAAACCAACGCAGTTTAACAATTGCAATTAAACGCTCACGTATTATGGGCTTATTACCATTCGTTTCAGAAGAATAGTAATATCTAGGGAAGACTATGCAAATAGTCTTCCCTTTTTTTGTACTATCAGCAAGATTTGTGCAGGTAAATGGGGAATGTGATAAAATAGATAACATCTAGGATTTACAGATGAGGAGATACTATGAAAAAGTTCCTTTCAAACGAGAAACTTCCCAGTTTTTTGAAGAATGAACGCTTAAGATGGATTGCGATTTTTATCGTAATTATGTCTTTATTTAGTGTTGTTCTGTCTTTTACAGTTAATTTATTTTTAGGACTTATATTGTTAATTATTGCGTTGGGTGCTACCAGCGCAAGTATGTATATTATGTCCCAAATTACGGCAAATACTAATGAATATATATCGGAATTATCATATCGTATTAAACGTAGTGAACAAGAAGCGCTTATCAAAATGCCAATTGGTATTTTGATTTTTAACGAACAAAATGAGATTGAGTGGGTTAATCCATACTTACAACCTTATTTTGAAAAAAATGATATTTTAGGTAAGAAAATAGAGAGCGTCGATGAATCGTTATCGACGATTATTACAGATAACGCTGAGACTAAAGGCTTGGTGAAAGTAACATGGCATGAAAAAGATTTTGAAATGATCATACAAAATGATATTCATGTTGCTTACCTGATGGATATTACGCGTTATTCATCAATTGAAAAAGAATTTGAAGCAGAGCGCGTTGTTATCGGTCAAGTGTTCTTAGATAATTATGATGAAGTAACGCAATCTATGTCAGATAAGAATGTTTCTAATTTAAGTAACTTTGTCACAAATGAGTTATCTAATTGGGCGCGTCGTTATGGGATGTATTTAAAAAGAACGGATTCAGATCGATTTTTTATTTTAGTTCATGCCCATTCTTTACAACAAATTGAAGAAGAAAAATTTAAAATTTTAGATCGAATTCGCGATCGGACATCCAAACAAAACTTTCCGCTCACATTGAGCATGGGAATTGCCTATGGCGATGGCGATTTGAATTCACTTGCAAAATTAGCTCAAAGCAATTTAGATCTTGCTTTAGGTCGAGGTGGGGATCAAGTTGTCGTTAAATCACCTGAAGAGCAAGCAAGATTTTATGGTGGTAAAACTAATCCGATGGAAAAACGGACTCGGGTTCGTGCTAGAATGATTTCTCAAGCGTTACAAGAAATAATGAAACCAATGGACCAAGTCTTCGTTATGGGACATCAGAGCCCAGATATGGACTCTGTAGGAGCTTGTTTGGGCATTAGACGAATCGCTTTGATGAATAATATGAAATGTTGGATTGTTTTAGATCAAACCGCTATTCATTCAGATGTACAACGATTGATGGAAGAGTTAGATCAATATCCTGATATCAAATATAATATTATTACACCTGAAGAAGCAGTAGAAAAAGCAACAGAACAGAGTTTACTGGTGATGGTTGATCATTCTAAACCCTCTATTTCTGGTAGTCCTGAATTGTATGAAAAACTTAAAAATCGTCTGATGGTTATTGATCATCATCGTCGTGGAGAAGAATTCCCTGAAAATCCAATGTTAGTTTATATTGAACCTTATGCATCATCAACCTGTGAACTGATTACTGAAATGTTTGAATATCAATCAAAAGATAGTGAACCAATTAATAAAATTGAAGCAACTGCGATGTTAACGGGAATTATTATTGATACGAAGTCGTTTTCATTAAGGACGGGTACACGAACATTTGATGCAGCCAGTTATTTAAGGTCCGTTGGGGCTGATTCAACAATGGTTCAAAACTTTATGAAAGAAAATGTTGATAGTTACTTGAAGCGTAATCATTTAATTGATAAAGTAGAGTTCATTAATACTGATTTAGCATTATGTGTGGGTGAAGATGATACGATTTATGACCCAGTTACAGCAGCACAGGCAGCAGATTCATTATTATCTATTTCAAGTGTATCAGCGTCATTTGTTGTCACAAAACGATCAGAAAATCGTGTTAGTATCTCTGCTAGAAGTACAGGGACGACTAATGTTCAAGTTGTTATGGAACAAATGGGCGGCGGCGGTCACTTATCAAATGCTGCGACTCAGTTAACTGGTGTGAGTGTAAGTGAAGCTGCAGAACAATTAGTTAATATTTTAACGACAAAAAAAGATGAAATTAAGGAGTAGTTGATTATGAAAGTTATATTTTTAGAAGATGTTCGCGGAAAAGGTAAACGTGGAGAAATTAAAGAAGTACCAAGCGGCTATGCTCAAAATTTTTTAATTAAAAATGGTAAAGCAAAATTAGCTACAAATTCAGCAATGAGTTCTTTAAAGGGACAACAAAAAGCTGAAGAAAAAAAAGCTGAAGAAATTTTAAAAGAAGCTAAAGATGAAAAAATCGTTTTAGAAGATGATAAGACAGTTGTTGAATTAACAGCTAAAGCGGGCGAAGATGGCCGTTTATTTGGCTCAATTCCTAGCAAGCAAATTGTACAAGCTATGGAAAAACAATACGGAATTAAAATCGACAAACGTAAAGTTGAACTACCAGAACCAATTCGTGCCTTAGGATTCACGAATGTACCTGTTAAGTTACATGTTGATGTAACAGCAATGATTCGTGTTCATGTTTCGGCTAATAACTAAAGTAGTATTTATTTGAAAAGCTGGCAAAATTTGATTTTGTCCAGCTTTTTTCTTGATTTTAGAAGTAAGGAGAACACGATAAAATGAATAATGAACTATTAACAGACCAAACGCCACCACAGAATATTGAAGCGGAACAAGCCGTTTTGGGCGCTGTCTTTTTAAAGAGTGATGCTCTTGTTGAGGCAATGGAATACTTGGAGCCCGAAGACTTCTATCAACGTCGCCATCAATTGATATTTGCGGCTATGGTGGATCTGAATGATAAAGATGAAGCTATTGATATTGTTACGATTCAAGATAATTTAACTTCTAAAAATCAAATGGATGATATTGGCGGTGTTAGCTATATTGTTGAATTAGCTGGCTCTGTACCAACGGCTGCGAACGTTCAGTATTATGCTAAAATTGTTGAAGAAAAATCAATGATTCGACGCTTAATTGCGACAGCGACATCTATTGCAACTAAGGGTTTATCACAAGATGATGATGTTGCAACGCTTTTAGATAATGCTGAACGTGAAATTATGAGCGTATCTGAAAAAAGAAATAGTAGTGGTTTTCAAGCTATCGCTGATGTATTAAAAAGTACATTTACAAATATTGAAAAGTTAGCTAAAGAAGGCGATACAATTACTGGATTGTCGACAGGTTATCCAGAGTTGGATAAAATGACTGCCGGGTTACATCCAGATGAGTTAATCATTTTAGCTGCTCGTCCGGCTGTTGGTAAAACAGCTTTTGCGTTGAATATTGCTCAAAACGTAGCAACTAAAACTGATGAAACTGTCGCTATTTTTAGTTTAGAAATGTCAGCAGAATCATTAGTTAGTCGTATGTTATGTGCTGAAGGTAGTATTAATGCGAATCACTTACGAACGGGACAATTAGACGAATCAGAATGGTCAAATTTGATTGTGGCAATGAATTCATTATCAAAGGCTAATATCTTTATTGATGACACTGCTGGGTCAAAGATGGCTGAAATTCGGGCAAAATGCCGTCGATTAGCGAAGGAAAAAGGTGGACTAGGGTTAATCGTTGTTGATTATTTACAGTTGATTGAAGGTTCAGGACGCGAAAGTCGACAACAAGAAGTCTCAGAAATTTCTCGTCAAATGAAGAAATTAGCGAAAGAATTAAGTGTTCCAGTTATTGCATTGTCTCAATTATCCCGTGGTGTTGAACAACGCCAAGATAAACGACCAGTGTTATCAGATATTCGTGAATCTGGTTCTATTGAACAAGATGCAGATATTGTTGCATTTTTGTATCGAGATGATTATTATGAACGCGATACTGATGAAGATGAAGACGGGAATCTACCTGATCCAAGGGATGAAGATGACCAAAATGTTGGTGAAGTTGAAGTTATTATTGAAAAAAACCGTGGTGGCGAACGAGGTACAGTTAAATTATTATTTGTTAAATCATATAATAAATTCTCGTCACTTGCCTATAGACCAGAAGGCTAGAAAATATTCCTTAGTGGGATATTTTTTTTGAATAAAAAGAGAAACGTTCGTTATATAGTTGATAAATGTTTATATAAAATACAAACGTTCGTATTTTAGTTGTATTTGAACTGCTTTATTGCTATAATATTCTAGGATTGTATTTATGAATTTAAAATATAAATTATGAGGTGGATGAAAATATGTCATCAGTAGTTGTAGTAGGTAGCCAATGGGGCGATGAAGGAAAAGGTAAAATTACAGATTTCTTAAGTCAAAATGCCGATGTTATTGCACGGTATCAAGGTGGCGATAACGCCGGACACACAATTGTATTTGAAGGCAACACTTACAAATTACATTTGATTCCATCAGGTATTTTCTTTCAAGATAAATTAAGTATCATTGGTAATGGGGTTGTTGTGAATCCTAAAGCTTTATGTGAAGAACTTGATTATCTACAAAAACTCGGCGTTAAAGGAGATAATTTACGTATTTCTGACCGCGCTCATGTTATTTTGCCATACCATATTCTACTTGATGGCTTACAAGAAGCTGCTAAAAAAGAAGATAAGATTGGGACGACTAATAAAGGTATTGGACCAGCTTATATGGATAAAGCTGCTAGAATTGGTATTAGAATTGCTGATTTAATGGAAAAAGAAACTTTCTCAGCAAAATTAAAAAATAATTTAGAACAAAAAAATCGTGAATTTACAAAATTATATGATCATGAACCACTTGAATTTGATGATATTTTTGAAGAATATTTTGCCTATGGCCAACGTTTGAAACGATACGTAATGGACACGTCAGTTATTATTAATGATGCACTAGATTCTGGTAAGAAAGTCTTATTTGAAGGTGCACAAGGTGTTATGTTAGATATTGATCATGGAACGTACCCATTTGTAACTTCTTCAAATCCAATTGCAGGTGGCGCAACAGTCGGTGTTGGTGTTGGACCTGCTCAAATAAATACAGTTGTTGGTGTCTGCAAAGCCTATACATCACGTGTAGGGGATGGTCCTTTTCCAACTGAACTATTAGATGAAATCGGTGATACTATCCGTGAAGTTGGACATGAATATGGTGTAACAACAAAACGTCCACGTCGTATTGGCTGGTTTGATAGTGTTGTTATGAATCATTCCAAACGTGTTTCAGGATTGACTAACTTATGTTTAAACAGTATTGATGTTTTAACTGGATTAAAAGAAGTTAAAATTTGTACAGCATACGAATTAAATGGTGAAATTATTCATCGTTATCCAGCTAGTTTTAAAGAATTATCTCAATGTAAACCAGTATATGAAACATTACCTGGTTGGACTGAAGATATTACTCAAATGAAAACTCTTGCAGAATTACCTGAAAATGCTAGAAATTATATTAGACGTATTGAAGAAATCGTTGATGTTAAAATTTCAACATTCTCAGTTGGACCCGATCGTGATCAAACAAATGTTTTAGATGATGTTTGGGCATAAATAAGTAATAGGTTGATAGTAATGTGAGAAAAGTCAAAGTTAATACTTTGATTTTTTTTTATTTAATCAATAACTAAGTAGATAAATAACCTTAATTAATTAGAGCTTAAAAATTTATATAACTTATATATTTGATAAGTCGAATATGTTGCATACGCTTTCTTTGGATGTTACTATCGGTATGTAGACAAATATATTATGAGGAGGAAACATGATGACAAATGAAGATAGATTAGATGCAAAGAAAGATCAAATTAAGGGTAAAGTAACAGAAACTAAAGGTAAATTGACAGGAGACAAGCAAGAAGAAGTTAAAGGTAAAGCGGAAGGTTTCCTTGGTAAAGCGAAAGATAAATTAGAAGATGTCAAAGATGATGTTGCAGAAAAAATAGATGAAGTTATGGACAAACGTAAAAAGAAATAGTAATTTCATTGGGTTCTCGCACTGCTTACAATAAGCAGTGCGAGTTTTTTTTATTTCTTTTTATTAGCCGAAGTTAGATAAATAATAGGCTTATCTTGTGAGTATAGTACCTATCAGTTCATCTTATTCACTCAGATATTCATAGATCTTATTTTGTTTAACTTTATGTGATTAATTAAGCAACGAGGAAAACAAAGATAGTTATTTATCTTTATTTTTTGGTGTATATAAGTTTAAGTACCTGGGAAAGAGATTCATTAAGTTTCATAGATTGAGCGTAATAAAATCGTTTCATTTGCAAGCGATTTCAAATAATGGTATATTACATATAACGAATAGTTAATATAATAAATAACTATTTAATATAAACAAAGGAGGAACATATTATGATTTGGTCATTAATTGTAGGTGCTATTATTGGTGCTGTTGCAGGGGCGATTACTAATCGCGGTGAGTCGATGGGATGGATAAGTAACATCATCGCTGGACTAGTTGGGTCAGCTCTTGGTCAAAGTGTCCTTGGTCATTGGGGACCTAGCTTGGCAGGAATGGCAATTATCCCTTCTATCATTGGTGCGATAATTTTAGTTTTAATTGTTTCAGCTATATTTGGTATAAAAGCAAGGAAGTAAATCAAGTCAAGAGAGAGGTATGTTTATGAAGAAGAGTAAAAAAATTATTCTGAGTATAGTCAGCCTCGGATACTTGATTGGGCTTAGCTTGCTGATTTGGCCAGAAATAATTGAGAAAATAACTAAAATGCTTGAACATTTTAACGTTAGTACAAATTTTCAGAGTAACGATTTTATCTTCTATTATGGGATTGTGTTATTGCTATTAACAGTCTTCATATTTTTGTTAATACTTTTGTGGCCTGCGCAACTACCAGATATTCCTTTGAAGCAAACTAAAGAAGGAAGACTTGCTTTAAGTAACCAGGGTATTAGCCAATTTATCAAGACAAAGTTGTCTAGTGAAGACTTATCTAATATTAAAGTTACGTTGAAGAATACACGACGTCAGCGAAAGATCCATATTGTTGCAGATTCAGTTTACCAACAGTCTACAGTTGGACAATTACCTCGTATTACGAGTGAATTAACTGAGAATCTCAATGATCTATTAGCTGGATCTAGTCATATTCCTATCAAAGTAGATATTAAGGTAAGTAAAAAATCAAATTCAAAACGTAAAGTTACACGGGTAGTTTAAGAGGGAGTGTGCATAAATGAAAGATAAAATGTCAATTAATATTGGAGTTGGTAGTGCTCTAGGATTTATCATATCCTCGTTACTTGTAACTGTAGGATTTTGGAAGACGATTATCATTATGATTGTGACACTGTTAGCAGGATGGATTGGTTATCTATTTAAAGAATATGATATTGATCTGTCATTTATTTCAAAAATTTTCACGCGGAAAAATTGATTATTTTAAAAATCGAAAGGAGTCTTAATTATGACTACAGAAAAAACAAATACGCAGGGAACAAAGACTGAACCAAAGGGGACATTGACATTTGATGACAAGGTTATTCAAAAAATAGTCGGTTATGCAATTGAAAATGTATCTGGTCTCTTGGGTGTGGATGGTGGATTTGTCGCAAATATTAAAAATAAACTTGTAAATAGTGATAATCCAACAGATGGCATCGGCGTTGAGGTTGGCAAGGAACAAGTTGCGGTTGATTTAAATATTATTATGGCATATGGGCACAATGCACATGATATTTATAAACAGTTAACGGAAGTTATTAATAAACAAGTAAAGGAAACAACAGATTTAGCTTTAATTGAGTTGAATGTTGAAGTAGTAGACATTCAAACACCAAAAGAATTTGATGATTCACAAACAAGTTTACAAGATCGTGTATCTGATGCAGGTAGTACTATTAAAGAAAAAACAACAGATGGGGTAGATGCCGTTAAAAAAACGACCTCTCAGGTAGTAAATAAAGATGATGACCGGGTTAAATAGCGTTGAACAAATAATAAGATTTAAATCTAGTTAAGAGAAATCCGATAGGGTTTCTCTTTTTTTGTTTCACGTGAAACATCAATAAGTAAATGAGAACACAAAAAAAGCACCTAGCCGCAGCTAGATGCTTCAACATATCTTGCGATATGTTGGGTTTGGCACCCATGGGTGGTTAGGGGCTCGAACCCTAGACCCACGGATTAAGAGTCCGTTGCTCTACCAACTGAGCTAACCACCCAAACCATTAATAATAATTCATCAACGTTAAATATATTATCATATATACTAATAAAAGACAATAACTTTTCGAAAAAGGATTTGGGTAAATTTAATCACTGTGTTTGGCAATGATGATTGAATAGGCTATAATAATGGAGGGTTAAGAAGTTGTATCTAGATTTAATTTTACAGCTTCCTATAAGGAGGATCCACATATGAAAAAAATATTAGTTGTCGACGATGAAAAACCAATTTCTGATATCGTTAAATTTAATTTAACTAAAGAAGGATACGACGTTTATACAGCTTACGATGGTGAAGAAGCCTTAGAAAAAGTTAAAGAAGTTGAACCGGATTTAATTTTATTAGATTTAATGTTACCAAAAGTGGATGGTTTAGAAGTTGCTCGTCAAGTTAGAAAAACTTACGATATGCCAATCATTATGGTTACAGCTAAAGATGGAGAAATCGATAAGGTCTTAGGTCTAGAATTAGGTGCAGATGATTATGTAACAAAACCTTTCTCTAACCGTGAACTAGTGGCCAGAGTTAAAGCTAATTTAAGAAGACAAAAAACAATTGAGAGTGTTCAAACAGAAGAACAACCACAAAATAGTGAAATACAAGTTGGACAATTAACCATTCATCCTGAAGCATATATGGTTTCAAAATATGATGAAAAAATTGAATTAACACATCGTGAATTTGAATTATTACATTATTTAGCACAACATCTAGGACAAGTTATGACTAGAGAACATTTACTACAGACGGTATGGGGTTATGATTACTTCGGTGATGTCAGAACGGTTGATGTTACAATGCGTCGTTTAAGAGAAAAAGTTGAAGATAATCCAAGCCATCCAGAGTGGTTGGTAACACGTCGTGGTGTTGGATACTATATGAAAAATCCAGATTTAGAATAGAGTAGGGGAATAACGATGAAAATGAATCAAAAAATTCGTTTTTTTAAATCTATTCAATTTAAAATAGCCCTCATTTTTGCGTTATTAATTTTAATAACGTTGGAAATTGTCGGGGCTTATTTTGTTAGGCAATTAGAACAGCAAAACTTAGATACCTTTAAGCAACAAGTCCAGTTACCTATATATGTTACTAATTCGATTACGAAGGATTTAGCAAAAACAGATACAGCTGCTGGTGATAGAGATATCAAAAAAATATTGGAAGATGTTAGTAATTCAAGTATCACAGAAATTCGAGTGATTGATAGTAAGGGCACAATTCGCGGGAGTAGTGATTTTAATAATCAAACTGTTGTGGGACAAAAAACGACAGATGCAACAATTAAGCAAGTGTTATATACACCTAAAACATTTGAAAAGAAGATTTATGATGAATCTAGCGATAAGCGCTACTATGTTTCAATTGTGCCACTAGTTAGTACAGCAGGAAATGTAACAACGACAGTTGGGGTTACATACGTTAAGGCCAATCTGGAAAGCTTATACTCAAATATTAACGATATCACGGTTATTTTCGTGACCGCGTCATTTTTTGCAGCTGTTTTAGTCCTTTTGATAACGATAGTTATTTCCCGGGCAATAACTCGTCCGATTGATGAGATGAAAAAGCAAACGATTCGAATTTCTCGCGGAGATTACTCCGGAAAAGTTCGTGTCTATTCTAATGATGAACTAGGACAATTAGCAGATGCGGTTAATAACTTATCTGTTCGTGTTGAAGAGGCACAAGAATCATCTGAAGCTGAACGTCGTCGTTTAGATAGTGTTCTATCGCACATGACAGATGGTGTAATTGCGACGGATCGTCGCGGAAATATTATCATTATGAATGAAGCGGCCTCTACCTTATTAGATCAAAATGAAAATGACTCAATAGGAGTATCAATTTTGGATATTCTTGATTTACGTAGTCAGTATACTTTACGTGATTTGTTAGAAAATCAAGATGAAATTATGATTGATTTATCTGATGTAGAACATGAACAAATTTTGAATGCTTATTTTTCATTAATACAAAGAGAATCTGGCTTTATTAGTGGTCTTGTCTGTGTACTTCATGATGTCACAGAACAACAAAAGATAGAACGTGAACGTGAAAGCTTTGTTTCTAATGTTTCTCATGAATTAAGAACGCCTTTGACGAGTATGAAGAGTTATATTGAGGCATTAAACGATGGTGCATGGAAAGATCCAGAAGTTGCACCAGGTTTCTTGAAAGTTACACAGAATGAAACAGAACGTATGATGCGTATGATTAATGACTTACTAAATTTGTCACGAATGGATTCAGGAACATCTAAGTTAGAACTTGAATTAGTTAACTTGAATGAACTGTATAGTTATGTTCTGGATAGATTCGATATGATGATTAATGCTGACGATGGGTCAGGCAAAAAGTATTCGATTAAACGTGATTTTACTAAACGTGATTTATGGGTTGAATTAGATACTGATAAAATTGTGCAAGTCATTGATAATATTATGAATAATGCCATTAAATATTCACCTGATGGTGGAGAAATAACTTGTCGTTTATTGGAGACACATAAGCACGTTATTTTGAGTATCTCTGATGAGGGCCTTGGTGTACCTAAAAAAGATTTAGCGCATATTTTTGATCGCTTTTTCCGTGTGGATAAAGCTAGATCGAGAGCTCAAGGTGGAACTGGATTAGGCCTAGCTATCTCAAAAGAGGTTGTCGAAATGCATAAAGGTAAAATTTGGTTAGATAGCTCGGAAGGCAAGGGTTCAACATTCTATATTTCATTGCCTTATGAATCATATGAGGAGGACCTGTGGGATGAAATTGAATAGATTTATTTTACCAACACTATTATTTTTATTAATTATGACAAGTATCGGTTTATCATGGGTCATTTGGACAAATCCGACATGGAATGGTAAAAGTGAATCGACGAAAGCTACAAATTCAACGCAGACAGAGTTAACAAAGAGTACTAAATTGAGCGAAGTATATGCACCAACGTCTGTTATTTATAATGATAATCAGCAACAAAATGTTTTATATAGTGAAAAAATTAATATCATTTCAAATATTCAAAAAAAGATACGTACTTGGAAAGAAACGTCTATATCAGAAGTTCCGATTAAAAATAAAAATGATTATTTAACGTTTTTAAATGCAAAAAATCAATTGGTTCTTAGTTACTCAGATGAAATTACGGTTGGGTTATTTAATCAAGTATTTAATCAGCAAAATCAAAATTATAAAACACGACTTATTAACCGTGTTCTTATTCCGCGTGATAATAAGAAAAGTATTTATCTGTTGAGTGACAAGGATAAAAAAATTTATGAGATTTCGTTAAATGATGCCTATAATAAAGGTAAAACAATTGATGATGTTGTACAAAATGAAACGTTATCGAAATTATCAGTTACATTTAAACTGCATAATAATGATATTTTTATGTATTATAATCAAGATTTTAATATAGCTCGTTTTAGGTATTTAGTGGATAAGCAAACGGCTAGTAAGTATGTTGCTAATCTATTAGGACAAAAAGATGGTTCATCGGTCAACGTTAAAGAAAGTAAAAAGACAATAACTTACTATGATGGTTCTGATCGACAATTAACGGTTCAAAATACGACAAATTTGGTTTCATATGAAGATGATGAAAATTCAGATGCGAAACAAAAAACGAGTCGTGGTAATGCTTTAACTGAAAGTTATACGAGTATTAAAAATACAGGTATCGGATTAGATAATATTCACTTCTACCAATTTAATGGTAAGTCTATGACAACAACATTCAGAAGTTATATTGAAGGATTTCCGATTTTTAATCAAACCAAACACGGTGTGATTGAAGTTGAGCGACTAGATAATGGTGGAAATAAAATTGATTTTTCATTATTGACGTTACAAATTGCTGTTCCATCTGGAAAAGCAGATGTTACGTTACCAAGTACAGAAGAAGTGTTAAGTAGCTTGGTTACGGCAGGGTATAAAGATGCGGATATTTCAGATATTCAATTAGGTTATCGTTGGGTATCAAGTTCTGATTCAGATTTGGTAGTCAACCTAGAACCCACTTGGTATATCCGATATCAAGATAAATGGAAAAGTTATACTGAATTACTACAAACAGATTAGGGAGGTGAATTAATTGGATTTTAGACGAATTCAAATTATTTTTATTATTGTTTTTCTTGGTTTAAATATCTTTTTATTCACCTCATTACGACAAAATCAACAAATTGAAATTTCGAGTCGATCATCACCTGGGACAACAAAAACCGGTACAACGCTTAAAGAGATGCGAGAAGATGACATTAAATACGGCAGTATCTCAAATAAAAAAGAGACTGGTGTATATATGTCTAATAAAGCATCTGATGTATTAAAGAATGATGCTAAACAGCTGCAATCCCAAGTTACAACATATAAAGACAATAAATTATCTAGTATTTTTGGGACACCAATTAATATCACAGATAGTGAAAGTCCAAATAAAACAATTGATAAGACAATTATGAGTGATAATACTTTAATTCTACATGGAGATAATTATCGCTATAACAGTAGTCTTTCAACAGAGACAAGTGTCGTGTATTCGCAGGTTGTTTACGATAAAATGGTTTACTCAAATGTTGGACTAATTAAATTTACAATTCAAAATAATAAAATTAGTGGCTATTCACAAACGTATATGGCAAATACAGAAAAATTACGTGAAAATGAGTCAATTATTAGTCAACAACAAGCAATACTGATATTGTATCAATATAATCAATTTGCAAGTAAAAGTAAGGTTAAATGGTCTAAGTTAGGATATGCTGAGTTGCTCAGTTTGGATAAAAAATATAGCGTCTATATTCCAGTTTGGATAGTAGCTGTTAAGAATCCAAGTAATGGTGTGACACAATACAAGCAAGTTAATTCATTTTCAGGAGCGATTATGAAGGATAGCACTGATATTTTAAATTAAATGAAGATTAAAAGGATAGAGGCGCAGGCAAGTAATGGATGAAGGAACAGACGATATGAAGATTAGTGTTCTTGCAAGCGGTAGTGCGGGAAATGTCACGTATATTGAAACGCCTAAGCACAAGGTCCTTGTAGATGCTGGTTTAAGTGGTAAAAAAATTGCGAGCCTAATGACAGATATTGGTCGAGATATTAACGATGTCGACACGTTATTTGTAACACATGAACATACGGATCATGCAAAGGCTGCTGGTATTTTAGCCCGTAAGTATGACATGAACGTTTATGCAAATGAATTAACATGGGAAGCCATGGCTCATACGATTGGTAAAATTCCCGTTGAGAAGAAGCAAATTTTTGAGATGGGGAAAGTAATTACATTCGACGACTTAGATGTTGAGAGTTTTGGTGTCTCTCATGATGCAGCGGCACCGCAATTCTACCAATTTCATCATAACAATAAGTCATTTGTTATTTTAACGGATACAGGTTATGTCTCAGAGAACGTTCAAGGGACAATTTCCGATGCAGATGCTTACTTGTTTGAGTGTAACCATGATATTGAAATGTTACGGATGGGCGGCTATCCATGGTCATTAAAACAGCGCATTTTAGGTGATAAAGGTCATTTATCAAATGAGGATGGTGCTGATGCACTTATGAATGTTATGGGTAATCGGACAAAACGAATTTTTTTAGGCCATCTTAGTAAGGATAATAATATGAAAGAATTAGCCCATCTAACGGTTGAATCAACGATGAAAGAACATGATTTAGCAGTTGGTGGTGATTTTAACATTTTCGATACAGATCCGGAAAATGCTACAAAGCTGGTTGTTTTATAAGAACAATTTTTTCAAAATTTATTCATAAATAGTTCACAATTAACCGTTATTCTTAAAAGAGTAAAAGATTACGTTTAAGGGGGCAGCGACAAATGTGTCGCGTATATAAAAATGTCAAATGAAAATAGAACAGGCTTAGGTAAAACAGTTGTTACAGCGCTTATTGCAGGATTAGTTGGTGGCGGAATTGCATTTGGTGGATATACATTTTACCAAAATAATGATAGTGATAATGGCGCAGTTACAACATCCTCAAATAAATCAGGTACAACTAAAGTAACAAATGTAAGTGTTAAATCAAGTAATGAATCATCAAAAGCATTTGCTAAAGTTAAAAATGCGGTTGTTTCAGTTATTTCATATACAAAGTCAAGTGGTTCAAGTAACAGCTTAACGGATATGTTTGGTGCAGCAGGCGATTCCTCTGCGACAACAGAAACAGCATCAAGTGAAGGTTCTGGTGTCATTTATAAAAAATCAGATGGTAGTGCTTATGTCGTAACTAATAATCATGTTATCTCTGGTGCAAGTAAAGTTGAAGTTTTATTGAGTAATGGTAAAAAATTAAGTGCCAAAATTGTTGGTAAAGATTCAATTACTGATTTAGCTGTTTTAAAAATATCAGCTAAAGATGTGACTCAAATCGCCACATTTGGTGATTCTGATAGTATCACTGTTGGTGAAACAGCATTGGCTATCGGTTCTCCACTTGGATCTGATTATGCGACATCATTAACGCAAGGAATCATATCAGCTAAGAAACGTACGATTGATGTTACCAATGATTCGGGTGTTAAAACGGGCCAAGCAACAGTTATTCAAACTGACGCTGCCATTAATCCTGGAAACTCAGGTGGGGCTTTAATTAATACTTCTGGCCAAGTTATCGGTATTAATTCGATGAAACTAGCAAGTACAGCAACAGGCTCTACTAGTTCTAGTTCATCATCAACTTCTGTCGAAGGAATGGGATTTGCTATTCCAAGTAATGAGGTTGTATCAATCATTAATCAATTAGTTGATAATGGAAAAGTTAAACGTCCTGCAATTGGTATTTCATTAATCGATTTAGATTACGTCTCAGCAAGTGATCAAAAGAGTGTCTTAAAATTACCAAAAAGTGTTTCTTCAGGGATTGTTGCTGTTAAAATAAATAGTGATTCACCTGCTAAAAATGCTGGTATAGGTAAATATGATGTTATCGTTAAGCTAGGTGATAAGAAAGTTACTGATATCTCAAGCTTACGAGAAGTTTTATATGAACATAAAATTGGTGATACAGTGGCTGTTGAATTCTATCATGATGGTAAGTTGAAACAGGCTAATATCAAATTAACCTTAGAAGCAACAGATGCAAATACAGGAACAAGCTCAACAAGTAAATCAGCATCATCAGCTCAATAAACAAATATGAAATAATCGTAAATAACTTAATTTACGATTATTTTTTTATTTTAAATAGATATTGTGTATAACTAAGTGGATAGATATTAAGGTGGGTGTGAGTAACAGAGGGAAAGGGCAGTATGAAGGGACTTTCTAAACAAAATAGTTATGCACAATTAATTGAATGGCCTGTGACTAACTTTTATTTATTTGATATTTTAAAATAAAAAAAGACTGTTATACCAATGTGTAAAGCGTATAATTAAGGAATGATAAATAACGCAAAATCTGTGCATAACTAATATGGTGTTGACAAATGGGCAACAAATAAATGTAGTGACGAACACATATTCCCCGCAATATGTTGTGGTCCAAATTGTGGATATGTGCGTAACTTTGTGTATAACTTGTGAAAAAGGTGGAAATTATGAACATTAAGATTATTGGTGTAGGTAAATTAAAAGAAAAATATCTCAAACAAGGAATTGAAGAGTATGCAAAACGGTTAAGTAAGTTTTGTAAATTTGAAATTATTGAAGTAAATGATGAAAAGGCACCGGAAAAATTAAGTTCAGCAGAAATGATTGATGTTAAAGGTAAAGAGGGCGAACGTATCCTTAGTAAGATTAAAGAAAAAGAGTATGTTTATGCTTTAGCCATTTTAGGTAAGGAACGTACGTCGGAAGATTTTGCTAAAGAGATTGCTGATCTTGGAACTTATGGGCATTCAGACATAACCTTCGTTATTGGGGGGTCATTAGGACTAAGCGAGGACGTTTTAAGACGCGCCGACACACAAATCTCGTTTGGTAAATTTACCTTACCGCATCAATTAATGCGGATGATTTTGACTGAACAAGTTTACCGTGGATTTATGATTAATGCAGGGAGCCCCTATCATAAATAAGGACCTTTCAATACTTTAAGTAACGTAATTTTAGGATATCAGTAGATTTTCATATTTTCCCTTGACCTAGAGCTTGCTTAAAGGTGGATGATAAAAATAAGTAATTTTAAATTTAGTCGTATAAGAGGGAGAATTTATGAATAAAAAGAATTTAATCATCGTGACTATTGCATTGCTGTTATCTAACGCAATGGCAGGTCTTGATGGAACGATTATTAATACTGCATTACCATCAATCGTCAGTGATTTGCATGGTATCCAATATATGGGATGGATTGTTGCAGTTTTCTTGTTGGGGATGGCAGTTGCCACACCTCTTTGGAGTAAATTAGGCGAACGAATTGGTAACCGTGGTGCATATCAGTTAGCAACTTTTTTATTTGCAATCGGTGCGGTTTTTCAAGCAACATCAAGTAATATTGTCTTTTTCTTAGTTGCTAGAGTAGTTATGGGTATTGGTGCAGGTGGGATGAATACAATTCCGTTTATTATTTATGCTGATATTTATAAAAATATTAAGAAACGCTCACAAGTTATTGGTTATGCAACAGCTAGTTACAGTATTGCATCAATTATTGGACCTTTAGTTGGTGGCTGGATCGTTGATACGTTTAGTTGGCATTGGGTCTTCTATATCAATGTACCAATAGCATTAATATCAATTATTTCAATCCAATTTTTCTTCAAAGAAGAAGTTAAAAAACGTCAAAAGGGGAATATCGATTACTTGGGTGCTGGAATGATGATTGTCAGCTTAGTGACCTTATTAACAGGTATTCAAATGATTGGTGTTGGGTCAATTAATTTAGTCGTTGGGTTAATTATTGCTGGAATTATCTTACTCGGTATTTTGTATAGAGTTGAGGATAGGGCCGTTGATCCGATTATTCCCAATCGATTATTTAAAAATAAGAAACTGATTGTTGATTTTATCATATTTGCCTTTTTATGGGGAGCATTTATCTCATTTAACATCTATATTCCAATGTGGGCACAAGGAATACTTGGAATGAGTGCATTGATTGGTGGGGCAACACAAATTCCTGGTGCAATGACTAATTTATTTGGTTCGTTGTCCGGTCCATCAATGATTCCTCGATTGGGGAAATACCGGATTATTACAATCGGAACCATTAGCTTTATTATTTCGTTTGCTGGGATGTTAGTTGTAGGTGTGACAGTCCCATTCTGGTATTTATTACTAATGGGTGCTTTTGAAGGGTTCGGTTTAGGAATGTGTTTTAATGTCCTACAACTGAGTGTTCAAGAGGATGCGGAGGGTCGAGATGTCCCAATCGCAACTTCATTTGCCTACTTATTACGTATTTTAAGCCAAACATTTATGTCATCAATTTATGGGGTTATCCTTAACAGTGCGTTGTTAAAAGGAGTTAATCAGTCTCATGGTAAAATTACGATGGAGATGTTAAACAAGCTAAGTGATTCGAAGCGTGTTTCAAGTCTTCCTGAAAAATTATTACCAGCAATGCGACAGATTATGTATGAAGGGTTGCATAATATTATGGTAATCGCGACAATATTATTGATTATCGTTTTACTATTTAATTTATGGATTCAGGCTCAATCTAGAAAACAACTAAGTTAAAAAATAGAATCTCTGAGAGAATGTACTATGTACTAAGTCGTATCGAGTTGACTGATGAAATTATATAAAATTTAATGGGGTATATTGATTTATCTGCTTGTAAAGTTATTAATAGATTCCCAGTGTAAATTCCTTGATTAATGTCAATTTATCAAATGCACTGTACTTAACTCTAGGCAAAAAAATCCCGCCATGATTGTCGAATGAAATTATATATTTCATCTGATAATCATGGCGGGATTTTTACAAAAAGGCAGATACCTTTTTAATCGTATTTTTTATAGATAATAGGTTAGGTCACTTGCTGGAGTCGGATAAGCTAAGATAAGTTTAGTAACATCTGTTTTTGATGTTTTGTTAGCAATTAATGGTGTTAGATAATTGATAAGTTCTTCCGCAATTGTGGTGTATGCGACAGCACCAACAAGTAAGTTGGATGATTTATCAAAGATAGTTGTCACAGATGCTTCAGATTCTTTAATTCGATTAAAGGAATACCAGTTAGTTGTCTCTTGTACTCTAATGTCATAATGTTCAGGTTCATTTTTAGCTTGTTCAATCGTAATGCCAACTTGAGATAGTTGTGGGCTGGCATAGACAGTCATTGGAATTGGTGGGTAAGCAATTGGACTATTCGATTTTTTAAGTAGTTGGTCTGCAACGTAATGACCTTCAAATGTTGAAACAGGTGTTAACTTAGGTTGTTTGCGTGAAACAATATCTCCAATGGCATAAATTCGATCATTTTTCGTTTTTAAGTGAGAATCCACAATAATACCATGTGAATCTGATTCAGCACCTGTAGCAGGTAGGTTTAATGTATTAACGTTAGGTTGACGGCCCATAGCTGAAATTGCCAAATCAACAGTTAAAGATAATCCCTTATCGTCTAACATCTGGAAGCCTAAAGGACCTTCTGTTATTTCTGTAATATTAGTGTCAAAGTGAAAATGGACACCATTAGTTTTCAAATTCTCAATGAGACGGGTTGTATATTCAATTGGAAATCCACGTAATATTTGACTATTATGTTGAATAATATGAACTTCTGAGCCAGCAATAGCAGCTATATTAGCAAGCTCAATTGAAACATAGCCAGCGCCAATAAAAGCTATTTTATCTGGTAATTCTTCAAGTGATAAAAAATCGGTACTTGTTTTTAGTAAATGACTGCCTGGAATATCAGGGACTACAGGTGACTGACCGGTCGCAATTACAAAATTATCGGCAGTGTAAGTTTCAGTATTAACGTTAATTTCTGACTTTGAAATAAACTTAGCAGATCCGTGAACAGTTTTAATATTTGCTGCAGATAAACCTGCTAGGGTATTGGCTGGAACTTTATCCGTATAAGCTGATTTAAAAGCCATTAATTTAGGCCAATCAATGATAGAACTGCCAGTTAGTCCGAAGCCTTGCATTGCTTCTTGGCGTTGTTTAGTTTCAACAGCAGAATAAAGCATTTTTTTTGGGTCACAACCTCGATTAGGACAAGTACCACCCCAAAGATCATTTTCAATAATGAGAACAGATTGCTTTTTACTTAAATCAAAAGCAGTAGAAAGACCACCAGGTCCAGCACCAATAATAATTGTATCGTAGTGTGATTGTTTCATAATTAATATCCCCCATAATAAATATTTAATAATTATACTGATACTAGCATAAAATTGAAAATTAATTAAAAATAATCGCTTAAAAATGTTTCATGTGAAACATTTTTAAAAAGAAAGCATAGCTTTTAAATTTTTAAAATAGTGACAGACAAAGTAATCCAGTATTAGAATATTTTATTTGATTATTAAAATCACAGAGGTTATAGTTTAAAAAGGGCGTTAAGTCAATGTATGTAAAGGATTTTAGCTATTTATTTAACTACAATTATTTGGGGGTCATTATATGACAGCAACAGTACTAAACGATATTACGAAGGTACTCATTTACACGATTGTATCGTATCCAATCGTTGGAGGCCTAGCCTTTATTGTATCGAGCCTTTATTATAGAATATTTATGGAGAAGAAGGAGCTCCCTAAATATTTAGAGAAGGGAGAACCATTCATTTCTATTTTTGTACCTGCTCATAATGAGGAACAATCAATAGAAGCAACAATTCGACATCTAGAGACTAAGTTAAATTATCCTCTAGATAAATATGAAGTTATTGTAATTAATGATGGTTCCACAGATAAAACCGGTGAGATTTTGGAGACGCTACAAGAGGAGTTCAAATCACGTTTAAGAACGATCACAATTATTAATAATCGTGGAAAAGCAGCTGGATTCAATATTGCATTGGCATTTGCTAAAGGCGAATTTATTTTATCCAATGATGCGGATTCAAAACCAGAAGTTGATGCCTTATGGAAATATATGTCATATTTTGAAAGAAAAGGTGGCAAGAATTTAGGCGCTGTCACTGGGAATATGTTACCAATTAATAAAACAACAATTGTAGCAGAAGCACAACAGAATGAATTAAATTCAATCATTGGCTTAATTAAGAGATCGCAATTATCTTATGGCGGTTTATTTGCTTTCTCAGGTGCAAATACAATGTATCGAAAAGCAGCCGTTTTAGATGTTGGTGGTTGGGAAGCTGAACAGCCAACAGAAGATATCGCAATTGCCTGGGACATGCAGGCATTAGGTTGGGTGGCTTATTTTGCGCCGCATATTCGCTTCTTTATGGATGTACCTGAAAAGCTAGGTGAACTAATTAAACAAAGACATAGATGGTCATCTGGTGGCGTTTATGTACTTCTAACGAAGACGTTACGCGTTCTACGTCATCCGATTAAACAATTTTCAAGTGTACCTATTATTATTGATTATGGATTAAGTGTTATTTGGTCAGTCTTTTATTGGTTAAGTATGATTGCATTTTTAGCAATTCAAATTATCTGTATTGTAAATGGTGATTGGTTACAGTTGAGCAATAACTTAGCGCTCGCCTGCATATTTATTTCAATAGAGGTCATTATTGGTTTGATTCAGTTAATCATGGCGTCATTTTTCAATGATAGTGGTAAATCTTTAAAATACGTTATTTTTGCGCCGTGGTATATCCTCATTTACTGGATGGTAAATACGTATACAATGGTAGCTGAGTTAATTCCGACAGTGCGTAAAATTATTACGGGTGAAGATGGTGGCGTATGGCATTCACCTGAACGTTCGGATAGTATTACAACAGATTTAGGAGGCGACGATGATGACAAAAAATAAGCCTGACTATATTGTGAACGAAGTAGATGAAGACGCATTGACGATTGATTGGTTTTTTGGTCAAAAAAATGTAAGTCTCAAACTAAGACAATTAGTATTAATAACAATTGGCTGGATTGCGTGCTTAGTACCAATCAGTATCACGGTTATCTTGATTTTATTTAAAGATAAGGCAATCCCAATTGATCAAACACTATTTACTGAGCTTTTTGATACGATTATAAATACATTCCTACAATACTATTTGTTTTTTATTGCGTTCTTTTTAATTTTGCATATTTATAATTTAATTCTTTCGAATAATCGTCTAAAAAATGATATAGAAAGTTATGATTCAAAATTATTAAAGAAACACACTGACTTAGCTGAAGAAATGTACTATTTAAAATATGGGCCACGAGATCATAGAGAGGGTCAAAATAAAATTATCATACAAGATTATGCCGATATTGGGACATTTGAATTAAGGCAACAATTTGATTACTTTGGAGATGAGGATGAAGATGATTTCTAAAGAGGATAAAAGATTATTAGATGAGATGGTTGTACGAGAAAGAAATATGAAGAAAAGACGTGACATTTCGGGCTTGATGTTACATAAATTAAGATTATTTAAGCGAAGATTAGTTACGTTTTTAACGGTTTTATCAACCGGAATCCTATTAGGACTTTATATGACATTTGAGCCATTCAAAATGTTGTCAGTTGTCAGTATTATAGAAGTTAATGTACTGGTAGCGGCAATTCTATTTCTATTTACGTCATACTTTTGGCAAATAATGCTCAAACACTGGCCATTAAAACATTTAATTAGTTGGTATAAAACTAAACTAAGAGTAACGTACGCGGGCCCACTGCTTGCTTCAAAAAGATGGTTACAGTTTTATTATAAAGATCGGGATATTTCACCGTATATCCCACAAATATTGTATTACCTACAAAATGAGTCTAAGTTAAAAACAGTTGATGAGGTATTAGCATTTATTGATGAAGGGGCACCTTCAGAAGTGGAAGAACATAATGTGTTAGATAAATTTAGACGATTTATTGGTGAAACAAATCAAATGGTCCTGAGTACTGCTACTGCAGATGGGATGCCATCGAGTCGTCAGATGCGATTTATTGTTTCACCTGATAAATCAAATGTTTGGTATTTTGGTTCAGCTCCGGAAACGCCTAAAATTGCTGAATTGGATTTAGGTAAAGCAGCTATTAATACAATTCCAACGAGTACAGGGATGACTATTGCTAGTAATAGGTTAAGTGTTAAGAGGTCAAAATATAAATTAGAAGATCTAGCAGAGTTGTATCGGGCACAGGTGCCAGGATTTATGGATGGATTACTGGAAGAAGATATAGAAAATGAGATTATTTATGAAATAGTGATCAAAAGTGCTCGATTAGATACTTGGACACAGCACGATCAAGTGAAATTTTAAAGGTATTATTAGCAATATTCATTGCTGATAATACCTTTTTTTAATAAATCAATTAAAAAAATAAACTTTTTACTTGATTTTCAACGTATTTATCTCTATATTTTGACACATAAATTACAGACGAATTATTAATAGATTAACTGTCACTAAGGGAATAAGAAGGTAATGGTGTATTTGATTTATTTTACATTTATTACGGAATATGATATTTATTACATTATTTCAAGATAATGATATTTGACTGAAATGCTTATGTAAAAACTAACTGATAGTATGAACCTCGTAAGATAAATAAGAAAAAAATAAATAAAAACGTTTAACTTAAAAGGAGAACTAAATATAATGAAATTAAATAAAAAGATGACAAAATTTTCAGTAGCAATGGTAGCAACAGTAGCAGCAGGTCTTGGACTTGCAGTTAAAGCAGCAGATGCTGATGTATATACTGTAAAATCAGGTGATACACTAAATAACATCTCAGCAACTTACGCTAACAAAACATCTAATGATGTCAGTGTTAACGCAATTGTTAAAGAAAATAAAATTAGTAACGCTAATTTAATTTATGTTGGTGAACAATTAACAATCAATACTGATACAGCTGCTAAAACAGCAAATACAGCATCAACAACAAATACAACAACTACTAAGGCAGCAACACCAGCTGCAACTCCTGCTAAAGCAGCAACAACAGTTGCACCAAAGAGTACAGTGTCAACAGCAACTGCAAGCACTACTGATTCATCAAGTGCTAAAGCATGGATTGCTAACAAAGAATCTGGTGGTTCATACTCAGCAAGAAATGGCCAATATATTGGTAAATACCAATTAAGTTCATCATATTTAAATGGTGATTACTCAGCTGCAAACCAAGAAAAAGTAGCTAACAATTACGTAACAAGTCGTTATGGTTCATGGAGTGCTGCAAAATCATTCTGGTTATCAAACGGTTGGTACTAAAATTTAAATTATAAAAATAAGAAGCTTTGGATAGGGATATAATTCCTTATTCAAAGCTTTTTTGTTACTTTAAATCTTATGTTAAAATGATAATGTCCAGTAACTAAATTACATGAATGAAAGTTGAGAATTGAATTGAAAAATTACGAATTTTTACTATTTGATATTGATGATACGTTACTTGATTTTGGGTTAACTGAAAAAGCTGCACTAGAAAAGCTTTTTTTAACGCAAAAAATAACATTAGATGATAAAATAAAACAAAATTATTTGAAATTTAATCAGCAGTTATGGCGCCAATATGAGCGTGGTAATTTAAAGCGGGATCAATTATTAGAAAATCGGTTTGCGATATTTTTCAAAAAACAGTTTAATAGAGTAGTTGATGGTAAAGAGTTGGCTAAACAGTATCAAGATAATCTGTCTGCCGGACATGAAAAAATGATGGGCGCAGATGAATTATTGGCATCAATAGATACAGCTAACTATCAATTGTCGATTATTACCAATGGCGTTGCAAACATGCAGTATAAACGATTAGCAGAATCAAAGTTAGATAAGTACTTTCCGCAAATATTTGTTTCGGAAATGACGGGTTATCAAAAACCAACGGTTGGCTTTTTTAACTATGCTTTTGACCATATTGCTGGATTTAATCCCGATAAGGCACTTATTATTGGTGATTCTTTAACATCAGATATTCAAGGTGGGAACAATGTTCACGTTGATACTGTCTGGTACAATCCGAAAAACATTAAAAATAAGACATCAATAAAAGCGACCTACGAAATTGATGATCTGTTAGCCATAAATAATATAATATAAGAATAA
The DNA here is from genome assembly GCF_056782215.1 of Dellaglioa sp. CoH-55-MRSF-6. Next base: position 42,059 of record NZ_JBXAYJ010000001.1, on the reverse strand, counting down.
TTATAAATCTTGGATTAGAGGAATGGTGAATAATGAAAGATGCTAAAATGATGAAAAATGTTAAAAAGATTATTACGTATGCTATTTTTGTGATTGCTACCTATTTTTTATTTTCACAAGTTTTATCAGTGTCAGAAATAGCAACGGATCGTTCCTTTATGGAGATTGCAAAAGCAGAACCAGTCGTATTTATTATTATCTTTTTTATAATTTATAGTTTATTTATGATAATTAGTATTGCTTTTTTCTATTTTTCTCATATTTTATTAAAAATTAAGGGAAAATATGATATTAGTTTACTTATTTTAAATTTTTTCACAGTTTTTTTAACAATATCAACGCTTGTTATTAAATCAGTTGGAGGGGCATTACCAACAGTAGTTATCAAAACTAGTTTATTTTTTATTTTAATATCGATGTCCTTATCAACGACTGCAAAATTATTAGCCTTACGAGAAGAACGACTAAAAAAAAGAAAAAAATAGGTTAAATATAGCAGTATTTTAAAGGAGGTACATATGAAAATTAAAGAGCGGTTGGATACGTTAAGTGATGCGATTATAGCCATTATTATAACCATTATGGTATTAGAGATGCCAATTGAGATAAAAAATGGGGAGATTAACTTTGTTGGTTTGTTTCAAGCCATTGGAATCTTTATTGTTAGTTTCTGTTTTGTTGCTAATATCTGGTATCAACATGCGGTCGCATTTTCGGAAGTAAATGAAGTACCAAATAAAATAATTGTGATGGATTTAATCTTAATGATGCTTTTATCGTTAATGCCAACCTTCACACGACTAATGACAAGTGATACTGTCAGAGAAACGGTTACAATGTATGGTGTTTTATATTTGTTAATTATTTATCTATTCAGGGAAATTGTAAAAGAAATTATTCATCAAAAATATACAGAAAAATCTGATATGAAAAAAGTATATGTAACCATTTATGGCAGACATAACACAGAAACCGGATTATTAATATTAGCTTTAATTCTTATAGGCTGGTTTTTCCCTAAAATAACGTTAGTCTTTTTTATTATCATACCAATTCGTTCATTTATTACTAATAGTGCAGATAACAGTGAATTTACTAATATTAGTCAAATGGAACCTAAAGGTACTGAGGCATTCTTAGAGATGACACCTGAAGATAGAGAAAAATTAAAACCAATTATTACGACACTTAGAAAAGAAATAAAACAACAAGATCCTGATGCGTGGGAGAATTTTACAGAGGATGCTGAAGAGGCACTCGACGTTAGTGAAGGAACGATACTTAGATGGTTTCGTCAATATCGTCAAGCATTTGAGGATTCACAAAATACGCGAAGAAAAAATATAAAGTATGGTAGAGACCAATTAAGTAGAGAAGATGATTAATAGTAAACTGTCCGTCCAATTTTGGAAAGGGCAGTTTTTAATTACAAAAAACCCCTATACTAGACTGATATTTCAGTATCTAATATAGGGGGATTGTTATTATTATTGTGCCATAAAATCTTTTAACCAATTTTTACCTTCAACGAAACGCGTAACAAGCATTGCAGTAGCAGTATTTCCTGTTGAATTTAATAAAGTTGCGGGAATATCAATGATGGTTGTAATAATTAGAATTAATGGAAGAGCAGCCATTGGGAAACCGAAGATTGAACAAATTAAGGTTTCGGCAACCATACCACCACCTGGAATAGCGCCCATCACGACACCAACCAAGAATGAAACACAGATAATCATAATCATATTATTTAAACTCGTGATATCTTTACCAAAAACGGCAAATAAAAATGTTGTTTTTAAGATGCCACCAATAACAGAGCCATCCTTGTGCGTATTTGCACCTAATGGGATGATCGTATTTGCGATATCTTCGCTCACGCCCATTTTTTTAGAATACTCTAGGTTAACAGGGATACATGCAGCTGAAGAACTTGTTGCAATTGCTGTAACAGCAGGAGCTGAGACATTTTTCCAAAAAATCATAAAACCGGCTTTGCCACCTGCGATAAATGCATAGAAACTCATCATCACAAAGAAGTAGAAAGCTGTAATACCTAAGTAAAGAATGAAACTGCGCAAATATCCGGCAGCAATCTGAGGTCCTAAATTACCGATAATATTGGCAAAGAAACAACCTAAACCAATTGGCGCGTAGATCATCACATATTTAACCATCCGCATAACTACTACGTTTCCAGCTGATAAAAATTTTGTAAATACACTAGATTCTTTACCGGTTGCTGAAGCAGCTGTACCCATTAAAATCGAAAAGATAATTAGTTGTAACATATTATCTTTTGATAATAAATGATAAAAGTCATTAACGGTGAATGTATTAACTAATGTTTCTAAACCAGATGATTTTGTTGATGTATCTTTAACAGTACCCATCAAACCTTTAATCGTATCAACGTTGACGCCGTGAATAGGGTTAAAGAGACGAACACCGATATACCCAATAACACCAGCAATGAAAGCCGTTGTTAGGAAGACAATTAATGTTGTAATCATGATTTTACCAAGTCGTTTCATTTCAGACATTTCTGCGATGGCAGATGAAATACTGAAAAAAACAAGTGGAACTAAAATCATGTACATTAGATTTAGAAAAAGATCTCCTAAAGGTTTAAGGACAGCAGCTTGTTCTTTAAAGATTAAGCCGACAATCCCACCTATGATTAGACCCGAGAGTAATAATAAAGATGTTTTGTAGCGATTAAAAAAAGTAGTCATAAAAAATCCCCTTAAATAATTAGTCTAAAGTCATAAACACTAGTATATCAATTGTTTTGTTTAAAAGCTAAGTTAAAAAAAGGAAACGAATAATATGCAAAAACAAATGAGTTTAATCAATATTAAAAAATGAGATAGTATTAGTTAATAATGAGTATTTAACCGATTATACTAATTTGAAAGATAGCTTATTGACGGGTTAAATACATTAGTTTACAATTGTAATCATAAGACCAATGAAAGAAGGGCAATACTAATGAATAATAAAAAAATAATTGAAATTAGCGACGCTGAGTGGGAAGTTATGCGTGTTATCTGGACATTAGGTCAGAGTACTAGTAATGAAATATTTAAGAATTTAAAAGAAAAAAAGAATTGGCAAATGCCAACAATAAAAACATTATTGGGTCGATTAGTAAAAAAGGGTGCATTATCTGCTGATAAAGAGGGCCGAGCATTCATATACAAACCCCTAATAGAAGAACAAACGACGATGGATCATGTTAGTCAGTTATTATTTGAACATATGTGCCAAATGAAAATTGGCTCAACAATTGCCGATTTATTAAGTGAAGTTGAGTTAAGCCAATCAGATATTGTGAAACTACAAAGTGTGATTGATGAAAAAAGTAAAAATGCACCAGAAATGGTTGAATGTAACTGCTTAGCTGAAAAAATGATGTAAATGTTTCATGTGAAACATTATAAAATTTAATCTGATCCTTTATCTTAATTGTCTAATGAGATTAAAAAAGATGAGAATAGGAGTGTTTGATTTTGAATATTAAAAAAGTAAGTGAGAAGTTTGATTTACCGACTGCGACGTTACGATATTATGAGGAAGTAGGACTTATTCCCACTGTATCACGGAATACAAGCGGGTATCGGGACTATGATGAAATCGATTTAGAATGGGTTAATTTTGCAAAACATATGCGTCAAACGGGGATTTCAATCAACATTTTAAAAGAATATGCTGACCTAACGCAACAAGGTGAGGCCACTGAAGAGCAACGTAAACAGATTTTGATTAAACAGCAACGATTATTAGGTGAACAAATCGCGGCGATGCAAGATACTTATAATTTTTTAGATAATAAAATTGAAACGTACGAAAATCATGTAAAACAGATGTTAAAAATGACCGATAAATAAAAAGCTTGCCTTCAAGTCGACTTGAAGGTTTATTATAAACCTATATTAGATATAGGAGGAACATTTTATAATGATTAAGCAAATTAACTTACGAAAAAAATTCAATTTAAATGAACAAATAACCCTACAAAATAAACTTGTGATGGCACCTATGACAACATGGGCAAGTAACGATGATCAAACAGTTTCTGAAGCAGAAATTAGTTATTACGAACAACGTGCAAAACAGGTCGGAATGGTTATCACAGGTTCGAGCCATGTACAAGAAAATGGTGTTGGATTTGATCATGAAATTGGTGTTTATGAAGATCGATTTATACCAGGTTTGACGAAGTTAGCCACAGCTATTAAGGCCGGTGGGGCAAAGGCCATCTTACAATTAAATCATGCTGGAAATAAGGCATTACCAGAATTAATTACAAATCATGACGTTGTTAGTGCGAGTCCAGTACCAGCACCAAAAACACCATTTGCTCCAGCACAGACACCTCGAGAATTGGCAGAAGAAGAGCTAATACAAGTTATAAAGGCTTTCGGAACAGCAACTAAACGTGCAATTCAAGCAGGTTTTGATGGTATTGAAATTCACGGTGCCCATGGATTTCTAATTCAAAATTTTCTTTCACCACACTATAATCATCGGACTGATCAGTGGGGCGGATCATTAGAAAATAGATTACGATTTGCTATGGCAGTAGTTGATGAAGTTCAACGAGTGGCTGATGAAAATACGACTAAAGAATTTATTATCGGTTACCGAATTACACTTGAAGAACGTGAAACAGATGGTCTTAAATTAGAAGATACAGAAGCTTTGATAACGAATTTAGTTGCTAAACAGGTGAGTTATTTGCACCTTTCGTTGGGTGATGCGTTAACTGATGGTCCAAAGGGTGGTGAACCCTATATTCAAAGAGTTTCTCAACTAGTTAATCAACGGGTACCAATCGTGGCAGCCGGCTCATTAAATACTTTTGATAGAGCAACGACAGCATTAAAATCGGGATTAGATTTAGTTGCTGTTGGGTCAGCATTAGTTGCAAATCCTAATTTGCTAAATCAAGAAAAATGGCAATTAACGTTATCGATGAGTGATCCTAGTATCCCTAAGTTAATGTTAAAAAAAATCCAAGCGCTGGGTAGCACATTTGGATTTACCTTAGTAGATTAGATAATTTATTAAAAACTGTAATATCTGTTGTTGATGATAGGAAAACCTATTACTGGCAACAGATTTTTTATGTTATAAAATTAAAAGTTCAGATTTGTCATTTTAATATATTTAAACAGACACTGGCTTAATTTTTAATTTCTGTTATTATTTAGGACGTTAAGACAAATAATATAGATTGGAGAATGATAACTTATGGAAATTGCAGGATTTGGCGTTGAAGAGTGGTTAAATGTCTATGAATCTAAAGCTACGTATGATATTGCACAAAGAACGGTTTCATCGATGACAATGAACGAATTATTAAATATTGGTCAAGAAAATGGTCAGGATTTTTATCGTGATTTAGATGCACAAAAGATGAATTATGGTTGGATTGAGGGGTCCCCAGCTTTTAAAGCAGAGGTTAGCAAACTTTATAAAGCGGTTTCGCCGGAACAAGTTTTACAAACTAATGGTGCAACAGGAGCAAATCAACTGGCACTATACGCGTTGATTGAACCTGGTGATCATGTGATTTCTATGTATCCTAGTTATCAGCAACTCTATGATATTCCTAAATCATTAGGAGCTGAAGTCGATTTTTGGAATATTTCTGAAAAAAATCAATGGATGCCTGATTTGGATGAATTACGAGCAATTATTCGACCAGATACTAAAATGATTTGTTTAAATAATGCGAATAACCCAACGGGAACAGTAATTGAAACTAAACTAATGACTGAAATCGTTAAAATTGCAAAAGAAGTCGGCGCATATGTATTAGTTGATGAGGTCTATTTACCTTTAGATGATACAACGGACGTAAGTTCAATTGTTGATTTATATGACAAAGGTATTGCGACGAATAGTTTATCAAAAACCTATTCAACTCCCGGTATTAGAATCGGTTGGACGGTTGCTAGTCCAGCTGTTACAGATATTTTTAGAAAATACCGTGATTATACGATGATTTGTGCAGGTGTATTTAATGACCAAATGGCTGTTCATATTTTAAAAAATAAAGAATTAGTATTGGATAGAAATCGACAAATTGTGAAACGAAATTTAAAAATTTTAAGTGATTGGGTGGAAAATGAGCCAGCAGTTAGCTTAGTAGTGCCAAAATCTGTCTCGACTTCATTTATAAAATTTGAAACAATTGAAGATGATGAACAATTTTGTCAAAAATTATTAAAAGATTATGGGGTTTTATTAGTACCTGGAAGCCGATTTGGTGTGCCAGGACATGCAAGATTAGGTTACTGTGCTAAAGAATCCGTTTTAGTAGAAGGATTAAAACGCTTGTCACAAGCATTACATGAATAAGTTTAGTGCATCAAAGAGAGATAAAAAGTAGATTTACAAGTTACTTTTTATCTCTCTTTTTGTGGAAAGTAAAATTAGATGATAAATCAAAAAGTGTGAGCTGGTTCACACTTTTAATGTAACCGATTTCACACCAGAAACTGTAGACTGTTGATATACTCCAAGCGAAACGACCGGCAGAGGAGGGTGTCATGATAAAAATACAGTAAAAGGATAACGCCGCTATCTATTTGGTATAAAACAATTAAAGGAGGAAATTATAATGGATTCAACGACAACAATGGAAAAGGTACCTAAAAAGAAATTTAAGTTAAAAATGCCCGGCGCTTTTGTTATTTTATTTATATTAACGATTGTTGCAGTTATGGCAACATGGATTATTCCAGCGGGCTCTTACTCTAAATTATCTTATGATCAGGCAAGTACGGAATTAAAAATTACCGATGCGCATGGGAATGTAAAAAAAGTTCCTGCGACACAAAATCAATTGGATAAACTTCATGTCAAAATTGATATTAAACAATTTACATCAGGTGGTATTACGGCAGCAGTATCAATACCTAATACATATCAGCGATTGAAGCAAAATCCGGCAGGACCAGCTGATATCACAAATAGTATGGTTAACGGGACAATTGAAGCCGTAGATATTATGGTCTTTATTTTAGTCCTGGGTGGTTTAATTGGTGTTGTTAAAGTCAGCGGCGCGTTTGAATCAGGTTTAATTGCGCTAACTAAGAAAACCAAAGGTCATGAATTTTTATCAATTTTCTTTGTTTCAATTTTAATGGTTTTAGGCGGAACTCTTTGCGGGATTGAAGAAGAGGCAGTGGCCTTCTATCCAATATTGGTACCAGTATTTATCGCGATGGGCTATGATTCGATAGTCTGCGTGGGGGCAATTTTCTTATCCAGTTCTATTGGGACCACATTCTCTACGATTAATCCGTTCTCAGTTGTTATTGCGTCAAATGCAGCCGGAATTGATTTTACGCAAGGTATGATTTGGCGGATTGTTGGTTTGATTGTCGGGTCTATTTTCTTAATTATTTATTTAGGACGTTATAGTAAAAAGGTTAAGGATGATCCAACAGCTTCAATTACTTATGAAGATAGTAAAGACTTTAATCGATTATGGTCAGTATCTTCAGGTGAAGGTGGTAATAAATCAGTTTTCACTATTCGTAAGAAAATTATTCTATTATTATTTGTTGTGACATTCCCAATCATGGTTTGGGGCGTTATGGCAAAAGGTTGGTGGTTCCCAACGATGGCATCTTCATTCTTGGTATTTGCTATCGCCATTATGTTCTTAACAGGTACAGGTCGAGATGGTCTAGGTGAAAAGGGTGTCATTGATGCTTTTGTCAGTGGTGCATCTAGTTTAGTTGGGGTGTCATTTATTATTGGACTTGCCAGAGGGATAAATATCGTGTTAAATCAAGGATTGATTTCAGATACCATTCTTCAATATGCGTCATCTTTAGTTGTTGGCGTAAGTGGACCAATTTTCATAATTATCATGATGGTTATTTTCTTCTTCCTTGGATTTATCGTACCTTCTTCATCCGGATTAGCCGTTTTAGCAATGCCAATATTTGCGCCATTAGCTGATTCTGCAGATATTCCAAGATTTATTGTCGTTTCTGCTTATCAATTTGGACAGTATGCAATGCTTTTCTTAGCACCAACAGGGTTAGTTATGGCAACACTTCAAATGTTAAATATCAGATATTCGCACTGGGTAAAATTCGTTTGGCCCGTCGTTGTCTTTGTTCTATTATTTGGTGGTGCACTCTTAGTATTACAAGTCTTAATTTATTAAAGTAAGAATTATCATAAAAATAATGTACTTTTAATGTTTCTCATTTAATAATTTTAAAAACACGGTAGTGGAAGCGTTTTATAAATGTAATATACGATATTGAACCGTAAGAATCCTCATAATGAGAAATAGTTCACATTATAGGTGTAAGCGTTTACTAATATAGGCTAATTATTCCTGTTATGCTATGCATGTAATAAATATATGGGAGGTAATCATTATGACAAGTCCAGTACACGTAACATCAGAAATCGGAACTCTTAAAACAGTTTTGTTAAAGAGACCCGGTAAAGAAGTTGAAAACTTAACACCAGATATCATGGGTCGTCTTTTATTTGACGATATTCCATACTTACCTGAAATTCAAAGAGAACATGATTTTTTCGCAAAAACATTGCAAGACAATGGCGTTGAAACAATTTATCTTGAAACATTGGCTGCAGAAGCTTTAGATGCAGGAAATGTAAAAGAAGAATTCTTGGAAAAAATGTTAGATGAATCAGGTTTAGTTTCTAGCACACTCCATGCTGCATTGAAAGAATATTTACTTTCAATGGAAACACAAGATATGGTTGATAAAATTATGGCTGGCGTTAGAACAAATGAAATCGATTACAAGTCAAATGCTTTAGTTGATTTAAGTTCTTCTGAAGACTATCCATTCTTTATGGATCCAATGCCTAACCTTTACTTTACACGTGACCCAGCAGCATCAATGGGTGATGGTTTAACAATTAACCGTATGACATTCGCTGCACGTCGTCGCGAATCATTATTTATGGAATACATTATGGAATACCATCCACGTTTTGCTAATAAAGGCGTAAACGTATGGCGTAGTCGTAACCATCTCGACCGTATGGAAGGTGGAGACGAATTAATTTTAAACGACCACGTTCTTGCAATTGGTATTTCGCAACGTACTTCAGCTCGTTCAATCGAAGAATTAGCACAAGTATTATTTGCAAAACACAGTGGCTTTGATAAGATTCTAGCAATTAAAATCCCTAATAACCGTGCAATGATGCATTTGGATACAGTGTTCACAATGATTGATTACGATAAATTTACAATTCATCCAGGAATCCAAGATAATGGCGGAAACGTTGATACATTTATCTTAGAACCAGGTAAAGATAACCACATTAACATTTCACATCGTACAGACTTACAAAATGTCTTACGTGAAGTCTTAAAAGTACCAGAACTTATCTTAATTCCAGTTGGTAACGGCGATGCAGTAGTTGCACCTCGTGAACAATGGAATGATGGTTCAAATACATTGGCAATCGCTCCTAATACAGTTGTAACTTATAATCGTAACTACGTTTCAAATGAAGTCCTAAGAAGTTATGGAATTAAAGTTATTGAAGTTATTTCAGCCGAATTATCACGAGGTCGTGGTGGTCCACGTTGTATGAGTATGCCTATCGTTCGTGAAGACTTAAAAAAATAAAATTTAAAAAAGGTGGAAATTAATATGTCAAACACAGTCTTTCAAGGTCGCAGTCTTTTAGCAGAAAAAGATTTTACTCCAGAAGAATTAGAATATTTAATCGATTTCTCAATTCATTTAAAAGATTTGAAAAAACGTGGAATCCCTCATAAATATCTTCAAGGTAAGAATATTGCCTTACTTTTTGAAAAAAATTCAACAAGAACACGTGCTGCTTTCACAACAGCATCAGTTGATTTAGGTGCTCATCCTGAATTTCTTGGAAAAAATGATATTCAATTAGGTAAAAAAGAATCAGTTGAAGATACAGCTAAAGTATTAGGTAGTATGTTCGACGGTATTGAATTCCGTGGATTCAGCCAAGATGTTGTTGAAGGATTAGCTAAATTCTCAGGCGTTCCTGTATGGAATGGTTTAACTGATGAATGGCATCCAACACAAATGATTGCTGATTTTATGACTGTTAAAGAAAACTTTGGCAAATTAAAAGGCATCACATTAACATACGTTGGGGATGGCCGTAACAATATGGCTAACAGCCTTTTGGTAACTGGATCAATGTTAGGTGTAAATATTCATATCGTTGCACCTGACTCATTACAACCAACTGAAGAAGTTCAAAAATTTGCTGCTGAATTTGCTAAAAAATCAGGAAGCAAGAACATGATTACTTCAGACGTTGATAAAGGGGTTAAAGGTTCAGATATTCTTTACACAGATGTTTGGGTATCAATGGGTGAAGAAGATAAATTCGAAGAACGTATTAACACATTGAAACCATACCAATTAAACATGGACATGGTTAAAAAGACTGGTAATGAAAATATGATCATCATGCATTGTTTACCAGCATTCCATGGCATTGAAACTGAATATGGTAAAGAAATGTTCGAAAAATATGGTGTTAAAGAAATGGAAATTACTGACGAAGCATTCCGTAGTAAATATGCGCGTCAATTTGAAGAAGCAGAAAACAGAATGCATTCAATCAAAGCAATTATGGCTGCAACTGCAGGAAACTTATTCATTCCACGCGTTTAATAACATTATGATAGTTTGTTTTTAACGGTGAAAGTAACTTAACAGGGAAGTGTCTCTGCAAAAAAATAGGCTGTCATTAGGGGGACTAATCTGGAGCAAGACTTTAGATTAGGTCCCTTTTTATTTTTAATAAAGAAAGTAGGCAGTTAAATTATGGACGAAAAACATACAGTTAAAAAAATTAGTTTAATGGCGCTAGTCGCGTTAGTTATTAGTTCTTCTATTGGTGGTGGGGTCTTCGGACTAACCTCTGATTTAGCCAATGCATCTTCACCCGGTCCTGCTCTAATTGGTTGGGTAATTGTCGGAATTGGTATTTTGATGTTATCTCTTTCATTGAATAACTTATTAAATAAAGAACCAGATTTAGAAGGTATTTTTACTTATGCAGAAAAAGGATTTGGACCATTCGCTGGATTCATCAGTGGTTGGGGTTACTGGTTATCTGCTTGGTTAGGAAACGTTGCATTCGCTACAATCTTGATGAGTGCGGTTGGTTACTTTTTCCCTATCTTTAAATCAGGACAAAATCTACCTTCAATTTTAATTGCAAGTATCCTTTGCTGGGGATTAACATACTTTGTTAATCGCGGTATTGAAGGTGCAGCAGCAATCAATGCGATTGTTACGGTCTGCAAATTAATTCCAATTTTTGTATTTATTGTTGTTGCTATATTCTTATTCAAGATCGATATTTTTACAGCTAACTTCTGGGGCACAATGAGTCATAACTTCGTTGTTGGCGATGTCGCTTCACAAATTAAAAAATGTATGATGGTTATGATGTGGGTCTTTGTAGGTATCGAAGGGGCATCAATGTTGTCTTCTCGTGCAGAAAAGAAATCTGATGCAGGTAAGGCTACAATCATTGGCTTAATTAGTTTATTAGTCGTTTACGTTTTAGCTTCAATGTTACCATACGGTATTTTGACACAAGCACAATTAGCTTCAATTCATCAACCAGCAATGTTATATATTGCTGTTGAAATGGTTGGACCAGTTGGTGGTTACGTTATCGGTATTGGCTTAATTGTTTCAATTTTGGGTGCATGGTTATCATGGACAATGCTTCCAGCAGAAACAATGTTATTAATGGCCAAAAGTAAATTATTACCCGGTTACTTTGGTAAAGTTAATGATAAAAAAGCACCAACTTTTGCTTTAATCGTAACAGGCGGATTAGTACAATTATTCCTTTTCACGCTTTTATTCACAGATAAGGCTTATAATTTTGCTTATTCACTATGTACAGCTTCAATTATTGTTTGTTATATCTTAGTTGCGATGTATCAAGTTAAATACTCAATTCAACATATTGATGAAAAAGGCAATAAAGCACAATTAGTATATGGTTTAATTGCGCTATTATTCCAAGTTGCCGGGATTATTATGGCCGGTATCAGTTATTTATTACTCTGTTTAATCGCTTACATTCCAGGGATTTACTTCTATGGGAAAGCAAGAGTAGCACAAGGTGAAAAATTCTTATCAAAAGGCGAAATAGGTATAACCCTGGTTATAATTATTGGTGCTTGCATTGGTATTTGGTTAATTGCTTCAGGAAAAATGGTTGTTTAATAAATAAAAAAATGAGGAGTCGATTAATATGTCAAGAAAAATTGTTATTGCTTTAGGTGGAAATGCTATTTTATCAAAGGATGCTAGTGCTGAGGCACAACAAAAAGCATTGCGAGAAACAGCTGAATATCTTGTTAAATTTGTTGAAAAAGGGGATAAATTAATTATCTCTCATGGTAATGGTCCACAAGTTGGGAACTTATTACTTCAACAAGCAGCTGCAGTTTCTGAAAAGAACCCAGCCTTACCATTAGATACTTGTGTTGCAATGACACAAGGAAGTATTGGTTATTGGATGCAAAATGCATTGGATAATGCATTGGTTGAAAAAGGAATCAATAAAGAAGTTGCAACTATTGTGACACAAGTTATCGTTGATCAAAATGATGCTGCATTTAGTAACCCAACTAAACCAGTTGGTCCATTCTATTCAGAAACAGCTGCTAAAGCAGAAATGGCTGCACATGAAGAGATGACATTTGTTGAAGATGCTGGTCGTGGATGGCGTCGTGTTGTTCCTTCACCACGTCCAACTGGGATTAAAGAATACAAAACAATCGATCAATTAACAGAAAATGGTGTTATTTCAATTTCTGTTGGTGGCGGTGGTGTTCCTGTTGTTGAAGAAAACGGTAAATTACATGGCGTAGAAGCTGTTATTGATAAAGATTTCGCTTCAGAAAAATTAGCTGAATTGGTAGATGCTGATTTACTTATTATTTTGACGAGTGTTGATAATGTTTATGTTAACTTCAATAAACCTAATCAAGAAAAATTAGAACAGGTAACTGTTTCTGAATTAAAAGAATATATCAAAGAAGATCAATTCGCTAAAGGTAGTATGTTACCTAAGATTGAAGCTGCGATTGAATTCGTTGAAGCAAGTAAAAAGGGTCGCGCAATTGTGACATCTTTAGAAAACATCAGTCAATTATTAGATAATGATGCTGGGACAGTTATCGTAAAAGGTTAATAAAAAGCGATAGTTAAGCTGAACTAGCTAACAAAGTTGTAAGGTAAATTGTGGCCAAGGAATATCCATGTTAAAATGATAAAGGAGAGAGTTTAGGGAGTTAGTAATTAGTGGAGGGGATCAAACAATGCAAAAAATTAAAGCAGTACCCCAATATATGCAGTATTTAAGAAAATTATCAGATTTTGAAGCACTTACTGATGAAGAAGCCAATTTACTAATGAACAACATGAGTATCAAATCGTTCCAAAAAGGTCAGGTTCTTTTTGACGAAAATGATCAACGTACACGTTTTTATTTTTTAATAGAAGGCGTAATACGGGTTGAACGATTTGATATTGATGGCGACTTTGGATTTTATTCATATATCAAAAATGACTTAGGATTTCCGTATCGAGGCTTACTAAGTGATAAAAATTACCCTTATTTAGCGAGAGCCATGACGGATATACAAATCGTCTATTTCCCAATGGCCTTAGTTGAACGGATATTGAAGCAAAATATTCTGATGGCTACTCGATCAATAAGGGAGATGTCAACAATTCTAAGCGCTACAGAGAATCAAGTGCAAAGAATGGTAACGTCTAGTGCTCATGATCGAATTGTACAAGCTATCAATATTTTAGCAGAACAATTAGGTGCTGATTTCACAGAAAAGCATGTCGTTATTCCTTATCGTGTCACGATTAAAGAGCTAGCGTTAGTTAGCGGGACTACTCGTGAAACAGCCGGACATGTGATTAAGTGCTTGGCTAAAAATAAGGAAATCATTTTTGAACGGCAGCAATTAACATTGTTGGAAGGTTGGTTTGCTGATCAGAGTTTTGACCGGCAAGAACGCATCTTTAAATTATAATCTGAATAAAAAAATGATCATATGACTTTGGCATATTATGGCCAGGTCATATGATTATTTTTTTAAAATAAAATTGTAATTAAACCGATTGCTAATACTACTTGAACAAGCATAATACCACCAGCATAAAGTAATAAACGCTTGCCTTGACTAAATAGTGATTTTAAATTTAACCGAAGGCCAATAGCAGCTAAGGCGATTATTTCACACCATGTACTTAGAAAATGTGCAGTTTCACCAATTCGTGAAGGTAAAAAATGTAAACTATTAAGGACACAAAGTGTTAAAAATCCAATAACATACCAAGGAACTAAAGTTGATTTTTTTGTTGTTACTTGTGACGCTTTTTGGGTAGGTTGATTCTTGCTGTGTAAATAGCTAAAAATAGTAATAACAAATACTAAACAAATAATTCTTAATATTTTGAACAATGTAGCAGTTACGATGACATCCTGATTTAGCATAGTTGCACTTGCAACTACTTGCCCAACAGATTGCACAGTTCCACCAATTAAGACACCTCTGAAAACATTGTTACCACCCCAGAGGAGGGTTCCAATAATAGGTAATGTTAACATTAAAATGGTTCCCATTAGATTAACTAACGTAATTGAAATTCCAGTTTCTTCATTATCAGCATCAATAACTGGGGCAATTGCACCAATGGCTGATGAACCACAGACAGCATTTCCACCGGCCATTAATAAGTAAGTACCTTCACCAAAGGCTAATTTTTTACCTAGCCAAATTGCAAAAATAATTGTGATACTCATTTGAAGAAAAGTAAAAAGTAAGCCATTTAAACCAATTTCTTTAATACTTTGAAATGTGATAGTCGCACCTAACAAAAGAACTGAGTATTCTAATAAACGTTTCTCAGAAAATTTAGTTCCGGCCGTTAGTGTGGGTTGATGTAGAACAGTATTACCTAAAATGATTCCAATGAATAAAGCAATAGTTGCACCACCTAACATGGGCAACCAAAGTTTAGCAATAAAATAGCTGGCAAGCCCAATTAGTAAGGCAACGATAAATCCTGGTAGTAAGTTAGTTATTTTTTTCAATATGATCATCCTCTCTAAACAATACTTTAACTATAGCTGATTTCTTTTAATTAATAAAATAAATCTTTATAATAAGTACTATTAATAAAACGAATGGAAGTGGTTAATATTTTTAAAAATTTAGAAATTTTTAAATCAGTTTATGAAACAAGGAACTTTACTACTAGTGCGCAACTACTATTTTTATCACAACCAACGATTTCAGTTCAAATTAAGCAATTGGAAGAAACATTAGGTGTTATGTTATTTGAAAGAAATGGCCGACAACAAATTGTACCTACCGAGAGTGGAACGCTACTTTACCAGCAAACACAGCAATTACTAGATTTATGGCAGCAAGATTTATTTGCCTTAAAACATCAAAAAACTGATCAGAAAATTGCCTGTAAAATAGCTGCCTCACACACCACTGCAGCATACTTACTACCTGACCTGTTACGCAAAAATAAGGAATCTCTAAAACGATTAGAATTAGAAGTTAGCGTTCTTAATTCATCACAAATTATGGAACAATTAAAGCAACATAAGTTAGATTTTGGATTTATTGAAAAACCGTTGACTGAGAAGAATATTAAACGTTACTCGTTGACGACTGATCAATTAGTTTGGGCTGGTAATGAGGATGAGCCGTGGTTACTTAGAGAACATGGATCAGGTGTTTATCATTATTCAATTAACTACTTAAAAGCAAATAATTTAACGTTAGAGCACTTCATGACGATTAAAAGTAATTCATTAATTATTCAATTGCTCAGACAAGGTATAGGGCAATCAATTGTTTCACAGACTGCACTGACTGATTACCCAGAGATACCAGTCAAAGTACTATCAAAACAGTATCAGCGTGAATTCTACCTTGTTGGAAGAAACGAACTACCAAAGCCAATTCAAGAATTTGTAACTTGTTTAATAAATGAATCTTCTAAAGTATAGATTAAGGTTATCAGACTTAAGTATAAAATAATTAGGTTAAATAAATTGCTTACTTTTAGTAAGTGTGATAATTTAAGTTTATTAAATAAATTGGGGGTATCAATCATGAACACTAAATTATTAGGATTACATCATATTACAGCTATTACTTCAAGTTCACCAAAAATGTTTCATTTTATGACAGAAATATTAGGATTACATTTAATTAAAAAAACAGTAAATCAAGATGATGTTAGAACCTATCATCTATACTTTACGGATGATATGGGATCGGCAGGAACCGATATTACCTTTTTTGATTTTCCGGGTTTATTTCAAGGCACAAAAGGAAAAAATGGTATTTCGAGAATTGGATTTAGAGTTCCTAGCGATGATGCCCTAGATTTTTGGGCAGAACGATTTGACGATTATGATATTAAACATGATGAAATTGAAATGAATTTTGGCAGTAAAACAATGAATTTTTATGATTTTGATCATGAGCAATATCAATTAATTTCTGACGAACGTAATCATGGTGTGGAAGCTGGGACACCTTAATTATATAGTCCGGTTCCCAAGATGTTCGCAATTAATGGGTTAGGAACAACAATTATTACAGTGGATTATCCAGAACGTATGGATATTGTGTTAAGACAATTATTGGGATTTGATAAAATTGCCACAGAAAATCAACGTACATTATATGAATTGAACGATGGTGGACATGGCGCACAAATTATTATCGAAGAAGACCAAGATTTACCGAATGAGATTCAAGCATATGGAACAGTTCATCATATTGCTTTCAGGACAGAAGATGAAGAGTCATTAAACTATTGGATTGAACAAATACAAAGAGTTGGTATTCGTGATTCAGGTTTTGTTGACCGATTCTATTTTAAATCAGAGTATTTCCGTCCTGGTGAAGGTGTATTATTTGAAATTGCAACGGATGGTCCTGGATTCTTGCAAGATGAAACATATGAAGAAGCTGGTATTCACCTAGAGTTACCACCATTTTTAGAAGACCAACGTGCAGATATTGAAGCTCACTTAGTTAATTTCAATTCAGACAAGAAGTTATAGATATGGCAGAAGCAATTACATCTTATAAAGCTGGTAGGGTTGGCAATGCGACAATCTTAATGTTGCATGGAACTGGTGGAACGGAATCAGATTTACTATCAATTGCAGATTTTTTGGCTCCAGATAGTCCTAAAATTGGCATTCGTGGACGGTTAATAGAGAATGGTTTAACACGCTATTTTGCACATTTACCGGATGGTGATTTCGATTTAAATAGTTTATCTGTAGAGACAAATTGGTTAATGACTGTAATTAATGAGTTAGCTGTGAAGTACGCTTTTGATCCAGAAAAATTAATTGTCCTAGGTTATTCTAATGGGGCTAACGTTGCCTTCCATTCATTATTAACGGAACAGGCACTATTTAAAACAGCTGTTTTACTACATCCTATGGTGTTATCGGAAAATATTAAAGCGACTGTCGACTTAAGTGATATTAAAATTTGGGGTTCATATGGATTTTTAGATCCAATTGTTTCAAAATCAAATTTTGATGAACTAAAGAAGTTTTGTCGAGAATTTAATATTGAATTTACCAGTTTTGAGGCTGAACAATCACATCAAATTTCAGAATTAGAATTACGGAATGCTAAACAATGGTTAGATAAGACCAATAGATTAAAAATTGAGGAATAATATAAGATGATTTCATTTAATAGTAACGAATTATCGGCTAAAAATCAGTACAAATTAATGTCTGGTACATTAATTCCGAGACCCATAGCATGGGTTACTACTGTAAATGAGACGGGACTAATTAATTTAGCTCCGTTTAGTTTTTTTAGTGTTGTATCGGATACGTTGCCATTAATGTCGATATCAATTAATCGACGTAGAAATGGTGAAATGAAACACACCGCGGCTAATTTAGTTAGTTCGAAACAGGCTGTGGTCCAATTACCAACACGTGAATTAATGGAATTTGTTAATCAGAGCGCTGCTAGTTTTGGACTAGACGAGAGTGAAGTTTCCGAATTGAAATTAACAACGGTTCCTAGTAATAAGGTATTGGTGCCAGGGATTGATGGTGTTAAAGCGAGGTTTGAAGTTATATTGAACCAGTATGTTCCTATTATGGATGATGGTAAGATTATTACGGATTTATTTATTCTTGAAGTGGTTTGTTTTCACATAGAAGATGATGTTTTGGATAAAGAAAAAATGTATATTAATGCTAAAAAATTAGATCCAGTGGCGAGGCTGGCTGGACCAGAATACGCTAACTTAGGAGAGCAATATAAATTAATTCGACCAAAATAGTTAATATCAAATTAGTAATTCTTTGATTAGCCATTGTTGTATGGATTGAATAATTATATAGCCGTTATTGACATATAGTAAGTGTTATTGATGACAGTATTTATTATTAAGGGCTACACTACAAGTATAAATAGTATAGGGGGATACAATTATGGGATATCAAGCAAGTCAAGAAGAACATTCGATTGAAATCACCAATGTTCAATCATTAGAAAAATTAGTGGAAGCACGTATGGAAAAGGGTGCATTTGGGTATATTGCTGGTGGAGCTGAGGATGAATGGACGTTACGCGAAAATACAAGTGCATTTAATCATAAGCAAATTTCACCTCGAGTTTTACAAAATATCGAAAATCCGGATTTATCAACAACATTTATGGGTATTGATTTACAAATGCCAATGATAGCAGCTCCAGTTGCGGCACAGGGGCTAGCCCATGAACAAGGTGAAATTGATACTGCTAAGGGGATGGCCGCAGTTGGTTCAATTATGTCGCTTAGTACGTATTCAAATAAAACGATTTCAGAAACATATAATGGAGGAACTGGTGGACCTCAATTTTTCCAATTGTATATGAGTAAAGATGATAAATTTAATCATTTTTTATTAGATCAAGCCAAAGAAGTGGGGATGAAGGCTATCATATTAACAGCTGATTCAACACTAGGTGGTAATCGTGAAGCTGATAGTATTAATAAATTTATCTTCCCTCAACCAATGGCTAATTTAGCTGAATATGGTGAAGGTGAAGGACAAGGAATCGCAGCTATTTATGCTAATGCTAAACAAACATTGAGTTTAGCAGATATTAAGAGTATTTCTGATTATACTGACTTACCCGTTTTCGTTAAAGGTATTCAATCACCATTGGATGTTGATGCTATTATTGAAGCTGGAGCTAAAGGTATTTGGGTTTCAAATCATGGCGGTCGGCAACTAGATGGCGGACCTGCATCGTTTGATGTTCTTGAGTTAATTGCTAAGAAGGTCAATAAACGAGTGCCAATTGTCTTTGATAGTGGCGTTCGTCGTGGTTCACATATATTTAAAGCGCTTGCTAGTGGGGCGGATGTCGTTGCCATTGGCCGTCCAATGGTTTATGGGCTTCATTTGGGTGGTGCGAAAGGCGTTCAATCAGTCTTTGAACATTTAGCTAAGGAATTAACAATTGATATGCAATTAGCTGGAACAAAAACGGTTGATGATATAAAAAAAACGGAACTTATTTAAAGAAAACAATAAGGGGATACAATTATGCTAGTTATTAATTACATTCATGGAGAAGAATTACAAGCAACTTACAAAACAGCTGCTGCTTTTGTTGCGATGATGGAATTAGAAGTACCCGAATTTGAAGATTATTATGAAATTACTAAAGTGACAGAAGCTGGTAAAGAAATCGAATTATCGGATAAAACAATGGGCGGTTTATTTAACTTATTATTAGCACGAGGATAATTTTTATTGATGAAAACGGTTCATTGTTAACTATTGTTAAATAGTAACAATGATGTTAGGCATTTAAATAGTATTTAAGATACTAAAGTATGACCCAATTATATTTCTATTGGGTCATACTTTTTAATTTATAAGAAATACGTTTGTTATTGAACTAGCAAACATAATAAGTCGTTAGTTAATAAGTTCTTTCATATTATTAACTGTTTGGTGCTTCAATTTGTGAGAGAAAAAAATACAGTACTAGAAATATAAAAATAATATCTGTTACTGTATTTAAATCCGATTTAAAAGATTTATAGCATAGAGTATTTTTGTTTCACGTGAAACATTGGATCAATTAAAAAATTGATAAATCAACATACTTATTTTGTAAAACCTTAAAATCGTAGGTTGCTAAATTTTGGATATCTTCTAAACCATCAAACATTGCTGTATAACTTCCAGCAAGCATTAGATTTAAGGGAATACCTTTATTTTGGCGAACTAAAATAACAGGTTTGCGATTGGCATGAGCATAACCACATTCCCAAACAGTACCTGAGTCAGCTTCATCATTGTTTTCTTCCAATTGATAATCAAGAACTGCAACAACGATATCTGCTTGATCAATTTGGCGAATATCATTTTGGAAGGTAGCTGTTTGCCATTCAAATGTGCCGAAGTCCGCATCTGGATATTGAACGTTTCCTGGAAGATGAATTGCATCTGCGTTAATTGTTGGATTTTTACTTAGGAGATCGGCTACCAAATCTAATCGTTCTTTTTGTTCTGGAGTGAAAAAGGGTCCTGCAAGATAAACGCGTTTTTTTGTCATTGTAAACTCCTTTTATATTAATAATGTAAGTATACTAATAATTAAAAAATAAATCAATTAATAATTCGGCTATTAATCTTTTAATGATAAATAAACATAATATTCCATAAACATGATAACAAAAAACGAACTATACATTTGTATTTATTATAGTTATTCGCTTATAATGACGTTACATTTTAGAGAAATAACAGAAATAAAGGTTGGTTATGTCATTTTCAGTAAAATAAAGGTAATTATTCAATAAAAAAGTAAACGCTTTCTTGAATATCTAATTAAAATGGACTAGTATTAATAAGAATGGACAAATACAGTAAGCGGAGGAGATAAATATGCAAGTTAAAACAAAGGATTTTGGAAATGACTATGATTTAATAACGATTATAAATGATAATGGGTTTGAATTATCACTCACAGATTTAGGGGCTAGAATTGTTAGCCTCAAGGTACCCACAAGTACTGGAAAACGAGAAATTGTTCTTGGATTTGATTCAGCAAATGAATACTTAGAAAAAGATAGTTTTATTGGCGCTTCAATTGGTCGTGTTGCTGGACGTATTAAAGATGGTAAATTCAACATTAATGATCAAAGCTACCAAGTGCAAATTAACGAAGGTACAAATACATTGCATGGTGGTACGCCAGGATTTGATACTAAAAAGTGGACGTATAAAATAAGTGAAAACGAAAATGAAATAGCTGTTATTTTTCATTTAGATAGCCCAGAAGGCGAACATGGTTTCCCTGGAAACATGGCAATTGATGTAAAATATCTATTAAATAATGATAACATTTGGCATCTTGAAACGACTGCTAAAACGGATAAAGATACACTATATAATCCAACAAATCATGTTTACTTTAATGTTATGGGTGACGTCACAGAAACAATAGATGACAATTTATTACAAGTAGATAGCGATAAGTTTGCACCATTAGAACCCGATTCAATTCCAACAGGTAAAAAGATGTCTGTTGATGGAACGCCTTACGATTTCCGTCAAGCTAAGACATTACATGACGTTTTCACAAGTGATTTTGCTCAAAAAAATCAAGTTAATGGTATCGATCATCCCTTTTTCTTGAATAATCCTGCAGTTGGTAAAGAATCAGCAAAATTAGTTAGTCCAGATAAAGAAGTTTCTGTCTCAGTTTCAACTGATGCAACAAGTTTAGTTATCTTCACGGCTAACTTTGGTGAAGTAACGCCAATTATGCATGGTAAAAAATTAGCTAATCATGCAGCAATTACATTTGAAACACAATCAGCACCTGGATCTGAACAATTCCCTGAATTTGGTGATATTGTTTTACGTGTAGGCGATACGTACAAAACAGTTACAGAATTTAAATTAAATTAATTAGTAATCAACTGAGACAGTCATGGTAAAAATAGTGACTGTCTTTTTGTCGTTAACTTACGAGTGTAAGTCATACCATTTTAGTCGAGAAAGATGTAGACTTTAGTCAGGATAAAACGAAGGAGTGTATAAATGATGACAGAAATAAAAAGAGTATTAGTTGTTGGATCGAATGGTCGAATTGGCCAAAAAGTAACAAGTAAATTAGCTGATAAAGGTTACCAAGTCTTGGCGGGTTCAAGACATACAGATAATTTAGATAAAGGTAATATTACTTATGTCTATGTTGATTTGTTAGAAGGTATAGATAAATTAGTCAAGAATATGCAGGCTGTTGATGCCATATTATTTGTTGCTGGTTCTGGCGGCAAAGACTTAATGAAGATTGATCTAGATGGGGCAGTTAAAACGATGGAAGCAGCTGAAATAGCTCATGTTAAGCGTTTTGTAATGTTGAGTTCCGTTTACTCTTTGGATAGAGAAAAAATTGAAGTTTCATCATTAAGAGATTATATGACTGCTAAGTTTTATGCTGATAATTGGCTAATGAAGAATACGCAATTAGAATATACAATTCTTCAGCCAGGCACCTTAGTAGATGAGCCAGGTACTGGTAAAGTAACATTAAATGATGGTCAAGCGGGCTCTAACTCACTTGAAAACGTGGCAGACGTCTTAGTTTCAGTTATCGCACATGATAATACAATCGGAAAAGTAATTACGATGCATGATGGGGATACAGATATCAAAGATGTCCTGTAAATAATTAGAAATTTCGACACAAAAAAAGAGGTTTACTCAGTTAGTTACTTAACGGAGTAAACCTTTTTTATTTAGAATTATTTAGTTGACTCATTTACGATACCGCTATCTTTAGTTGGTGAAATAGCCCAGAGTGAATCGTAATTATATTTCCCTGTCGTATCAAAAATTGAAGTTGTAAAATCTAAAGTTAGTTTTGCATAATAATAAGATTTGTTAATTACAGAACTTGTTGTACCATCACTAAGACTTGATGAGGGTAAATCGAAAATCGTCTTATTAGAAGAGCTGAAATCAATTTCATTAGAAGTTGTTGGCTTTTCTTAAAAAGTAAGCGTACCGCCATTTGAGCTTGTTTGAACTAGGATAATCGAATCTTTTTAATAAGCGGACTTAAAGTATAATTGATAGTAACACTTAAATTCTAGTTAACTTAAAAAAAGGTTATTAATGACTAAAGGCTCTACCTTTAATGGTTATAAAGTGGGGGTAGGTAGGAATCATTCTATTTAAAAATTGATTGTACACTTTCAGTAAATGGTTTGAAAAAATTAAACCTAAAAAAATACTTGTAAATAACATGTAAACGCTATATTAATTGGCGTATATGGACTTAATCATAGAGTTTCTTCTGATAATATTACAGTTGAATCTTATGTAAATTATATGGTACTATTAGGTAAAGGTCAACGTCCCCTTTTCAAGCATTGGCTTAATCAATAAATGGGAGGAATTTATATTATGAAAAAGAATTTATTTTTAATTGCAGCATTAGTACTTGGTTCAACAGCAGTTGTTGGCTCAAGTGTTTCAGCGGATTCAACAGATGGTAAAGGTACAGCTAGTTTAAACATTGAAGCAGGTACTTTTACTCAAACGGGTGCACCATCGTTCAGTTTCACAACAAAACTAAATGAAGCATTAGTTACGACTGGTACAGATATTACATCAACTGGCGCAAAAGATGCTTCTCAAGCTTTAGATGTAGCCGATTACGTAGGTACAGATAGTGGTTGGAATGTTACTGCACAATTAGGTGTGATGGCTGATGCTGAAGTTAAGGTTAGCTCATTAGATCTTGCATCTGCTACAGTTAAAACAGACTCAGATGCTACAGCATCTGCTGCTACTTTAACACCAGCTGGTGCTGCAGCTCCTGTCGCGACAGCTACAACAGGCGCTGGTGCTACAACATTGTCATATGCTGACAATAGTGCAACATTAAAACTTGGTAAAAATACTAAAATTGCAACAACTTCAGCTGATTTAACATGGACTGCAACTCAAGGAAATGCTAGTGCAGCAGCTTTTAACTAAGCTAATTAAAACGTAACAGAAAAAAGACCGCCTAAGGCAGTCTTTTTTTTTAAGGAGAATCGAAATAATGAAATTAAGAAAAATAGTTTTAAGCTTTTTAGCTATCGCGATAGTCACACTTATTACTGTATCGACCAATGTCTATGCAAAGTCTAATAGTGCCGGGTTTACGGTAGCCAAAGTAACGCCTGCTAATCAATATCGAGAGGCAGCACAATTTGATATTAAAATGAACCCTAACTCAACACAGACATTGGCATTGAAAATTAAGAACTTAGAAAACGATACTAAAACGATTGTTGTGAGCCCTAATAGTTCATATACAAATACGAATGGACTAATTGTCTATGATAAGACAAATGTAAAAAAGCCAGCGACTGCTAAGTATCAATTTTCAGAACTTGTCTCAAAAAAACAAGATGTTGTGGTTGGACCTAAAAAAACAGCAACAGTTACGTTTACAGTGAAAACACCCGCTACGTCATTTTCCGGTATTATTTTAGGTGGCTTTAACGTACAAGAAAAAGTTATTAAGGAAAAGAATAAAGGAAAAGGTATTTCAATTACTAATCGATTTGCGTACGTTGTTCAAGCAGTCATTAGAGAATCTGAAACGGTCGATAATCCTAATCCCAAAATGACAATTGGCGATTCTAAAGTGGTATTGAACGCATTTAATAAAGTTTCACTACAAACAAATATGCAAAATGATGTACCCATTGTGATTGGACCAACAACAATTAAAGCAACTATTACAGAAGATAGTAGTAGTACTGTTTTATATGACAAAACAATTAAGGACGTTGATTTTGCACCCAACGCTAAATTTAGCTATGCATTAGACTTAACTAAAGCCAAGTTAATCGCTGGTAAATATGATGTCCATTATACCGTTACCGGAAATAATAAATCTTGGAAAGCAACGAATTCATTTACAATTACTAAAGCCAATATTAAACAGATTAAATCAGATAATAAGGCAGCAGAGCCTCATATATCTTGGTTATTGTGGTTAATTATTGGTATTATTGCTTTATTAATTTTATTAGTTTTATTCTTACTTTTTATTATTTTAAAAAGAAGAAAAAAAGATAAGGAAGAATCACTAGAAAATAAGTAATCAAAATGAATGGTAATCAAAAAGACGTCTAATTTTTATTAGGCGTCTTTTTGTCGATTAGATTTCTTATTCTTTTGATGAATCTACAACGATACTTGGTGATGATAATGACCAAGTTGCGTTATCTTGAAATTTACCAGGATGAGTAATTTTTTTAGTTTTTAGACTTAATGATAATTGTGCAGAATAGTAGTTTTTACTAATAACTGATGTTGTATCAGAATCAAAAATAGTTGAGTTTAAACTTAAAAGAGTATCTTTAGATGTAATTGTTTTAATATCTGAGGCATTCCCATAAGTGATTGTGGAATTACCAAGCATACTCGTTTGCAATTTTTCAAACCAACCAAGTTGATCGGGAATAAAGAAAGGATCACTTAGATTATCTTTATCACTTGTGCTAACAACTAAATTCCAGTTAAGTCCAAAAGGATTATCGACAGTTAACAAACCAGTTGCAGTTACTGTAGGTGTTTTTTCAGAAGTTCCTGCTGTAAAATTACCAAAATCAAATACTTTTGGATAGGATACTAAAAGATCTCCTGCAACGTGTAAATTATATGAAATAGGCGTGTAATCCGGATTTAATTTTGCGAGATTTGCAGCAGAAATTGTATCATTCGTTTTACCGCTTAAGATATCATTAATTGTGTGATTACTATAACTGGAATAGGTACCCGAATCGTGAGTTGATGTGACTAAATATGAAATTCTATTCTTATGGAAAAGATGATAACCAATCAATTCATTGTCATCAATTAATTTAGAATATGTAGTCCCATCAGTATAAGCAGATTCGTCATATTTATATTTACTATGGTCCGTACTGTATTGTTTTGCAAGATCGTCCGCATCTTTTGCAGTGATTTCTAGTTTAGAATTTGTAAGTTCAGTTGTTCCATTTTCTGAATATTTTTCCCAAGGACCATTATTGAAACTGTACCATAAGTAATATTTTTCAGTTTTATCGGTTGTTGATTTCGTATCTATATTGACTGTAGTATCAAGTGATTTTTTAGTTGTTTGAACGGTATTTTCAGGTAATTCATCAGTGATATTGTTTAATGAATAGTGAAAATCGTAAGGGTCTATTTGTGGAATATAATGAGTCGTACCAGATCCAGTATCTGTAGAAGTATAACCCGGTAACGAAATAGACTTAATAGTAGGATGAGATGAGTTACTTGAATCAGGATCTTTTAAAAATTCTTGTATAGCGTCATCTCCAAAATCATCAGACGCATCAAAAATACTTTGATAGGCAAGGTCACTAGGAACGTTTAAATTACCAATAATATTTTGTCCAGTAACAATACTCCCATATAAGAGACCATCGCTACTTGAATCAACGTCGACATCAGCACTAGGTGCTAATACTGAACCATATAAAGGACTCTTCCAACTTCCGACAAAAATCTTACCATTTTCAGTATTAAAATTATTACTAATATGTGAAGACGTATTGTAGACAGATTTCACTTTTTTAGAGTTTTTATCAGTTGTATCGATTGCAACGGGTTCATCGGATAGAAGATTTTTAGCGGTGGTATCTGAACCATTACTATTTTGTCCGGAAAATAGCGTTCCATCACTATTACCAGCTAACTTGTAATCTATCGAAGATCCGTCAGATTTAGGTGGATACGCATTGAAAGTCATCCAGCTACCTTGATTGAAATTAAAACTGATACCAGCATCATTATTAGAAAAATGCTTATAATTTAACATGAAAAATGGCATTTTCATTGTGTTAATATCAAAATTGACTAAATTAATTTTGATACCAATAGCATCTTCAAATGAAGGAATAGAGCCATCAATATCTGCAAAGACAACGCCTTGATCTGTTGAAGCAGTATTCATATCAACGGTTAATTGAATAACCGTTTTACCAGGTGCATATTTTTCAGCATCAATTGATTTATCTGTATTTAAATCAACACGTTTGATAGCATTATTAGATTTAGTAGTAGAACCTGTTGCTTTAGAGTTTGAGAAATTTGTTGAAGTGAAACTAGCGTAATAATCACTGACATCAGTAATATTTTGAGTAGCATCAGCAAATGATGAAATATCATTGCTTGACATAACAGGAAAATCAGAAAGTTTATCAATAGTATCTTTTTTTGCATTAAATTGCTTGATAGCATCAGCGTAACCGGCATTACTTGAAGGTATGGACCAACCAGCAATGGCTTTTGCGATTTCATCATCAGGGGGAGAATTCTGTAGATAGTATGATAAATCTTTGACTTTATCATTAGATTTTGAAAAAACAAAGCTATTTTTATTACCATACCACTGAATCATATCAGCCCCGGTAATATTTTCTGAAATCATTGTAGGATTAACCTTTGCATAATCAGCATCAGTTAAATTAGCAGTTGAATCATGAGCATAATTTTGTAAGTATTTTATAGAAGAACCTCCGGCGGTACCTGAGGAAGTAAATGTTTTGGCAAAAAATTAACCTTGTAGGGAGTCAATATCATTAGAATTAAACGTGATTGTACCACCAGCGAAACCAGTGACATTCGTGGCAGCCCCCATTGGATAACCTACAGGAGGCGTGTATGATGTAGCAGCTTGTGTAGTATAAATTGGTAACGTTAAAAAGAACAAGCTGAAACAAAGGATGATAATCGATTGATAGGTAGTAGATGAGTTAATATATTTGTTTTTTAGCAAAATAAGACTTCCTTTCAAAATAATTAAAAAATTAACTATTTGATTATATATATATTATAGCCTTGCTAGTATAGGATGTGTAGAGATATTGTCGAAGTATTTGGACAAATATAGCTTATAATTTGGATATACGATTAATAATAAAGAAAATGCGCTATTTTTGACTTTTTATTTAATAAAATCCAGTGATGTTTGTAAGTGTCACTATAGATTAAGCCTTTTCAATTTGGTATACTCAATGAGAAACGTTTTATAAAAAGGGAGATAATAAATTATGATTGAAGCAATTAACTTAAAAGCCGGAATGACTTTTGAACAAGGCGGTAAATTAATTAAAGTTTTAGAAGCAAGTCATCATAAACCGGGTAAAGGTAACACAGTTATGCGTATGAAATTACGTGACGTTCGTACTGGATCAACTGTTGAAACAACAATGCGTCCAGAAGTTAAGGTTGAACAAGCTAATATTGAAACAAAACCAGTTCAATTCTTGTACAACCAGGATACAATGGCTATTTTTATGGATTTGGAAACATATGAACAATATGAAATTCCAAGAGAAATTATCGAACATGAAGCAAAATTCTTATTGGAAAATATGGAAGTTAAAATCCAATTTTACGGTACAGAAGTTATTGGCTTAACATTACCAACTGTTGTAACATTACGTGTTACTGAAACACAGCCTTCAATCAAAGGCGCTACAGCAACTGGTTCAGGTAAACCAGCAACAATGGAAACAGGACTTGTTGTTAATGTTCCTGATTTCATCGCAGCAGATGATGTTCTTGAAATTAATACACAAGAAGGTACATACCTTAAACGTGCACCTAAATAAGATTGAAAAGGTAGTCTCTTGAGACTGCCTTTTTTTAATCATTTAAAATGAGGAGATTACTATGGGAATTAAACTAGTTGCAATAGATATTGATGATACGTTACTAAATCCAGAGGGTAGATTAGCAAAAGAAACAATTGATGCCGTCAAAAAAGTGACACAAAAGGGAATTAAGGTTGTCCTTTGTACGGGACGACCTTTAGCTGGTGTGGTTGGATTTCTTGAACAATTAGGGATTAGTGGGGATGACCAATATGTCATTACCTACAACGGTGCAATTATTGAAACAGTAAGTGGAAAACGTCTAGCGCAACATACGTTAACCTTTGATGAGTATATAGCTGCAGATAAATTAAGTTATGAATTAAATGTTCATTATAATATTTTAGATGATGAGAGCCGAATTTATACATCTAATAAAGATGTTGGTCGTGTGACCGTTATTCAAGCAGCTGAAAATAATGAAGGATTATTTGTACGAAATCCAGAGGAAATGTCACGGGACTTAACCGTTTCTAAAATTATGTTTGTGGATGAACCTGAAGTTTTAGACGCACAGATGATTAATATTCAAAAAATATTTGATGATAGTTATTATGTTGTACGTAGTTTGCCAGAATTTTTAGAAGTTTTGAATAAAAAAGCTAATAAAGGAAATGCATTAACAGATTTAATTGCAGAACTGGGATTAAAAGAAGAAGAAGTTATGGCAATGGGAGATCAACATAATGATTTAACGATGTTTGCCGTAGCCGGAACGACTGTTGCGATGGGAAATGCCATTCCTGAATTAAAAGAAGCAGCAACTTATGTAACAGAATCGAACGTTAATCATGGTGTTGCGGTTGCATTAGAACGTTATGTAGGTTAAATAACGATAAAATATAAAAAAGTTTGGAGTCCGCATGAGGTTAGCGAGATTCCAAACTTTTTATTTAGTCTAAAAGATGTTGCTTTGTTAAGTAGTCGTGTGCGACGGTACTTGCTGGGACATTTTTAACATCAACTAGATAATTCATTTTTTGCATATCTGTATCAGAAATTTTTCCGGTTAATTTATTTAAACTTTTTTTGATGGATGGATATTTTTGTGAGATGCCCTTTGCAACAAGTGGGGCGCCTTGATAAGGTGGGAATAAAGACTTGTCATCTTTTAATGTGACCAAATTATATTTGACGAGCTGACTATCAGTTGAATAGGCATCAACTAAATTTACATTACCATTCACAATGGCTTGATAGCGAAGTGCTGGTTCAAAAGATTTAGTGTTAAATGACAAATGATACTTGCTTTGTAACCCTTTGTAACCATCATCACGGTTTAGAAACTCAAGCGTAAAGCCTGCCTTTATTTTTGAAGATACTCGTGATAAATCAGAAATTTTTGATAGATGGTATTTAGTTGCAAAGTCTTTAGTGACAGCGACAGCATAGGTGTTTTGATAAGCCATCGGATTTAAATAATCTAAATCTGATTTAACTTTAATTTCGGTTTTTGCTTGCTGGTAGGCTTTATTTTCATTTGTACTTTTGAGTGGTGATTTTACTAACTCTTCAAGTACCGTACCTGAAAATTCTGGGTAAATATCGATTGAATTAGATTTTAATGCAGAGTATAGAAAACTCGTTTTACCAAAATTTGGTTTTAAAGTAACCTTGATATTGGCGTCGTCTTCTTGAATTAAATCTTTATACATATTAATTAGAATTTCAGGTTCTGCCCCCATTTTACCAGCAATGACTAATTCTTTTTTCTGATGTGTGAAAGTATTGATTGTGGCACCAACAGCAAATAGGAATCCTAAAGTAATTAATATAATGGTAATTGTTTTTATCTTTAAATTCTGCAATTGCCGGATTAAAACACTGAAAACAATAGCTAGAATAATAGAACTCAACGCGCCAATAATAATCAAGCTCATATCATTTCTATCAATTCCCAGCAAAATAAATGTTCCTAACCCGCCAGCACCAATTAAAGCAGCTAGTGTTGCGGTTCCAATAATTAGAACAAGCGCAATACGAATGCCTGAAATAATTAGTGGCATAGCTAAGGGTAATTCAAATCGAATAAGTTTTTGCGCACGTGTCATACCAAATGCAGTTGCGGCTTCTTCTAATGATGGATCAATACCAGTTAAACCTGCATATGTGTTCTGAAAAATGGGCAGTAAAGCATAAACAACTAATGCGATAATTGAAGGTAGTGTTCCAATTCCGACTAGTGGAATTAATAGCCCTAGCAGCGCGAGTGAAGGAATTGTCTGTAAAACACTGGTAATTTGCAACATAATTTCTGCTGCTCTTTTATGCTGTGCTAACCAAATTGCTAAAAAGACGGCAATGATGGTTGCAATCAGCAATGAAATTAATGATATCTGTAGATGTTGAAGAATAGCGGTCCATAAATCAGCACGGTGCATTTTAAAAGTTGTTATTAAATTTGCCATTGGTCATCCACCTCGCTATCAGACATGCTTGCACCATAACGAATTAAGCATTGGGCATCAACTGCACCAATGAGATTCTGGTCGTTATCTTTAACATTTATAATTGTATATTTAGAAAGTAGAGATATGAGTTCTTTAAATGTTGTTTGAGTTGAGGTGACGTGATTATTAGCGAGTTCATCAATTGGAAGACTAAATGATTTTTGAATCATTTCAGCTAAATTAAATTGCGTGTTGGATACGTCTAACCCAAAAAACTCTGAAATAAAATCATTTTTTGGTGCATTTCTAATTTCGTCAGGGGTACCAACTTGAATGAGATTGCCATCATGCATAACACCAACACGAGTTCCGAGGCGAAGAGCTTCAGACATATCATGCGTAATGAAAATAATGGTATTGTGTAGTTCCTCATGTAAATCGATGACGATATCTTGTAATGTTTTTTTTGAGATAGGATCCAGCGCACTAAATGGTTCGTCCATTAAAATTAATTTTGGTTTAGTTGCAATTGCTCGTAAAATACCAATTCGTTGTTGCTCGCCACCGGATAAATCGCTAGGCATTCTCTTACGATATGCTTCAGGCGGTAAACCAACACGTGTTAATAAGGCATCGACACGTTCTCTTTGTTTGTTTTTAGGCCATTTTTGTAATTCTGGTAATAAGCTGATATTTTCAGCAACTGTCATATTAGGAAATAAAGCAATCTGCTGTAAGACATAGCCAATCTGTGAACGTAAAGTATGTAACGGAATCTGATCAATATTTTGATTTTCAAAGTTAATAGTACCCGAGGTGGGCTCAATTAATCGATTAATCATTTTTAAAGTTGTCGTTTTACCACTACCACTAGGGCCAACAAGAACAAAAAGTTCCCCTGTATCAATATGTAAGTTTAAGTCGTTTAATACGGTAACTGTTTTGAATGTTTTGTTTATGTGTTTGAAATCTAACAAAAGCTAACCCTCATTTCTTCTTATTTTATATGTAATATATCTGGAAATGGTAACTATTTCGATGTAACTCTACATGAATGAAAATTATTAAGCAAAGATTTTGTTTTAAAATGTTGGAATTAAATTTTAGTGTAGGAACGGTCTGAATTGATGGATGGAGTAAGCCTTAATATTAAAAATAATATGTAGAAAAGCTTGACTTAGAGTCAACTCTAAGTGTTTTAATAGAAACTATTGAAGGAGGCGATTGAATGACTAATGAGCAACAATATAAAATTGGTGAGTTTGCTAAATTAGTTGGGTTATCAAGTTTTACATTGCGTTACTATGAAAAAGAAGGCTTAATTAAGCCTCACCGTAATTCGGCAGGCTTACGTTATTACACGGAACATGATATTAAATGGGTAGGATTTTTGCTTCATCTTAAAGGGACAGGGATGCGGATTAATGAAATAATTAAATACGTTGAACTACGAGCACAAGGTGATGCAACCATTAAAGAACGACGCGAGATGCTCAGCAAGGTAAAAGAAAATGCACTGTCTGAAATGGTAGAATTACAGCATAATATTGAAATTATTTCTCATAAAATTGATTGGTATGACAGAAAAGTTTCACACAGAACAAATGGAAACGAAGTGTCAGAAGATATTAGTTTTGAAAAGTATCTAGAACAATTCGCGATATACGATTAACGCTAGGTTAACCGTATAAAATAAAGTGAGGTAATTATAATGAATGAGGAACAAATTAAAAACGGTCTTTTTCCAATAGGTGAAAAAAATGAAGCATATAAAGATTTCTTTGTTGGTCAAAGTTATTTAGACATGTTAGTGGCGGATCCAGATATAAACGTTGGTGTTGGAAATGTTAGTTTTGAACCTGGAACACGTAATAATTGGCACATCCATCACGACGGTTACCAACTATTATTGGTCACTGCCGGTGAAGGTTGGTACCAAGAAGAAGGTCAACAAGCACGACGTTTAAAAGCTGGTGATGTTGTTGTCACAAAAGACGGGATTAAACATTGGCACGGTGCTACAAAAGATAGTTGGTTCTCACATGTTGCTATTACAGCAGGGACACCTGAATGGTTAGAAGCTGTTGATGACGAAACGTACGGTAAATTAAAAGATTAATAGGAGGATATTATATTATGGTAAAGAAACAAACAGCAGGTCGCGATAACTTAGGCGAATTTGCACCTAAATTTGCAGAATTAAATGATGATGTTTTATTTGGTGAAGTTTGGTCACGTGAAAGTGAATTACCAGCACATCAACGCAGTATTATAACAATTTCAGCTTTGATTTCAGGTGGTAACTTTGAACAATTGCCAGCACATATGGCAATTGGCAAAACAAATGGAATTACGAAGGAAGAAATTGCTGAAATTATCACACATTTATCTTTCTACGTTGGTTGGCCTAAAGCTTGGTCTGCATTTAATATTGCAAAAGATGTTTTTGAAGACTAATTATTTAAAAGTGGGACATGAATTAAATAAATACTGGCTCCGTACTTTGTCAAAAGTATCGAGTCAGTATTTTTGCTTACCTAATTATTTCTTGAGGTCTTGTCTGATTAAAAGTGAAATTATAACAATCGTAATCGCGGCAATAATAAATTCTACATTCAAAAAGTGTTTATTTATGAAAAATGCAACAATGACTCTAACTATGGTTGCAATAGCTAACGTTAAGATGAATGTTTTAATATAATGGACATTTATATAATCGTTTATTTTTTTAAACATGGACTCAACTCCTTCAGTTACCTAATAATAGTGGCACAAATTAATAAGATAAGCGAATTTTAAGTAACATTAAATGATTGTCCAGCAGACGTGAAAGCGCTATAATATAATTTGTAATTAGTTTAGGAGGAGATAGTTAATGTATCAAGCAAATGAAAAACGTTATGATAAAATGATTTATAATCGCCTCGGTAATAGTGGATTAAAAGTTTCTGCTATTGCCTTAGGCTTATGGAAGAACTTTGGGGATGAGACACCTTTAGCAACGCAAAAAGATATTATTGAAACAGCATTTGATAATGGAATTACTTATTTTGATTTGGCAAATAATTACGGTGATGGTGCTGCCGAGAAGAATTTTGGGCGCATTTTACGTGAAGATTTAAGTGCCTACCGGGATGAAATGGTTATTTCGACGAAGGCAGGTTACTATATGTGGCCAGGTCCTTATGGCGAATGGGGTTCAAAGAAAAACTTGTTTGCCAGTATGGATCAATCATTACAACGTATGCAGCTAGATTATGTTGATATTTTCTATCACCATCGTCCAGATCCAGATACACCGTTGGAAGAAACAGCTGAAGCTTTGGATTTACTCGTTCGCCAAGGTAAAGCCTTATATATTGGAATTTCAAATTATCGGGCACCAGAAGCTGAAAAGATGATTCAATTACTAAAAGCTAAAAATACACCTATCGTTGTCCACCAACCTAGATATAATTTATTAGATCGTTGGATAGAAGATGGATTAAAAGATGTTTTAAAACAAGAGCAGATAGGAACAGTTGCTTTTAGTCCTTTAGCACAAGGGTTATTGACTGATCGTTACTTGAATGGTATTCCAGACGATTCTAGAGTGAAACGATTTGATACCTTGTCTACTGAGAGAGTTGAATCAACACTTAAAAAGGTTCGTGAATTAAATGAAATTGCAAAAAATCGCAACCAGACATTGGCTGAAATGGCGCTATCTTGGGATTTGAAAGATAATTCTGTTTCGTCGGTTATTATTGGTGCTAGTCGTGTGAGTCAATTAAAGGATAATTTAAAGGCATTAGAGCATTTGGATTTTGCACCAGAAGAATTAGCAAAAATTGATAAAATTGTGAAATAAGAAGAGGTATATAAAGAGAACCCTTGGGATTGAAATGAAATTCAATCCCAAGGGTTCTCTTTATATCTTTTTTTGTTCTATAAAAAATGTATTTTAACTTAATTAAGCTAAGATACATCAATTAAATAAAAACTATTTAATCTTGATTTTCAAGGATTTCTCGAAATGGAATTAAACCCTCTGCTTGGTATTCTTTAACAAAAGCTTTAACAGCATCTGGATCTTGTGTTTTAGGATCAATAATGAGCTGTTCAACAGGAAGTGGACGGTCAGAAGTTACTTTAACATCGATAACAACAGGCACTTTTGAACCTTTAGCTTCAGCAAAAGCAGTTTTTAATTCTGCTAATGTCCGGACGGTATACCCTTTAGCTCCCATGTCGTTGGCAATTGCGCCCCAATCAGCATCAATTAAATCAATACCTGAGTGTGGTTGTTGTTTATCATCTTGTTCAGCGCGGATGAATCCAAGTTCCTGATTGCTTAAGACAACGTTGATGATAGGCATGTTGTATTTAACTTGTGTTAAGACATCTTGCATGACCATCGTCCAACCACCGTCACCAGAAATTGAGAAAACTTGACGGTCTGGAAAGGCAGAGTGAGCCCCAATTGCTGCGGGTAGTGCATACCCCATCGTTGCGTACCATGCGGATGTTGTAAATTTATTTTTCTCACCAAGACGTAAGAAACGCATTGCTTCAATCGTTACATTACCAACATCAATTTGGAAAATTGCATCGTCATCTTTAATTTTATTAATTTCATTGAAAACTGGTTCAAAACGAAGTGGTTTACTGTCATCTTCAGTAAAGCTATCAATCCATTTAATCCAGTTTTCTTTGTTAGCGATGGCAGCTTTGTACCATTTTGTTGGTGCAACTGGTGTTTTAACGGCCTTATTTAATGCGATTAAAGTTTCCTTACCATCGGCTAAAATAGGGACATCAACTGAATGACGTTTACCTAATTTTTCAGAATCAATATCGACCTGAATAAATTTAGCATCTGGAGAAAAGAAATATTCACCAAATGGAAAATCAGATCCAATGAAAAGAACAGCATCAGCGCCACGAAGAAGGTCAACGCCGGGTTTGCCAGCAACTCGTCCAGCAGAACCCATGTATGCTTTGTAATCATCAGGAATAATTGTTTTAGCAAGCGCAGTTGTTGCGATTGGTAATGATAATTTTTCAGATAATTCAATTAATTCTTTTCCAGCGCCACGAACACCTTTCCCAGCATAAATAATTGGTGTCTTAGCTGTTGTTAAAATATCTAAGGCATCTTGAATTTGTTTATCACGAGGCATCGGATAAAGAGGTTCTTGGTGTGTTGCGGCTGTTGAAACAAAGGTGTCATCGATTTCTTGCCAACCTAAATCGGTCGGAATTGTGACAACTGCGACGCCATTATATTTGTAGGCTTGACGGATAGCTTCATCAACAACAATGGGTAAGTTTTCGGGTGTAGTAGCTGTTCTGTTATAAATAGAAACATCCTCAAACATTGGATTTTCATTCATTTCTTGGAAGTAATTTGTATTCATCACTTGTGTACCAACTTGGCCGACTAAGGCAAGAACAGGAACACCATCATATTTAGCATCGTAAAGTCCGTTTAATAGATGGACAGCACCGGGACCAGCGGAACCAAAAGTAACACCTAATTTTCCAGTTACTTTAGCTTCACCAACTGCTGCGAGTGCGCCGACTTCTTCATGACGAACTTGTACATAATTAATTGTATTTTTACGATTATGTAGTGCATTCATTGTTGAATCAAATGAACCACCTGGCAACCCATAGACGGTTTTAACGCCCCAATCTTCTAAAACTTTGAGCATGGCATCTGATGCATTAATTTTTTTTGGCATAATAGTAAATCTCCTTCTTGAAAAATTTTATTCTACAAGGATAGTATAAATCTACCAATGAATTAACACCAGTGAAAGCACTTACTTTTAGTAATTAAAAAAGGTAGTTCAGACAAAAAAGTCTGAACTACCTAAATAGGGTTTTATTTAAAACGAACGATAATTTTACCAAGTGCATGATGAGATTCACTACGATCGTGAGCTTCTGCTACACCTTCTGCAGAGAATTCATGAACTGAATCTAAGGTCACTTTTATAGTGCCATCTTCAAGCATATCAGCTAATTTAGTTAATTCTTCACCATTTGGGTCCAACCAAATTGAATCAAAAGTCACATTTCTTGCTTCAGCAAGACCTGCTGTTTTTTCAGAATCCATCCCAGTAATAGCAACTAAACGACCTGTGCCATGTTTTAAGATATTAACTGATTTTTCTTGTGCGTCACCACCGATTGTATCAACTACAAGGTCGATATCTTTTAAGATTTCCGCAAAATCAGTTTCATGGTAATCAATGACTTGGTCAGCGCCAAGTCCTTTAACAAAATCAATATTCTTCGAGCTAGTTGTGGTAATAACGTAAGCACCAACTGATTTAGCAAGTTGAATAGCGAAAGAGCCAACGCCACCTGAACCAGCATGAATAAAGACTTTTTCACCTTTTTCTAAATGACCATGATCAAAAAGGGCTTGCCATGCAGTTAAACCAGCTAAAGGAACAGCAGCAGCTTCTTCAAAGCTAATATTTTTAGGTTTTGGTGCAAGCAAATTAGCATCAACAGCAGTATATTCGGCGTAAGTACCAAAACGAGTCGTGGCAGGGCGTGCGAAGACTTCATCACCAATTTTCCAATCGGTTACGTTAGCGCCTACTTCTGTGATAACACCCGACACATCCCAACCTAAAATAATAGGAAATTGCCAGTTAAGCATACCTTGTAAAAAGCCTTCACGCGTTTTCCAATCAATTGGATTAATTCCAGCTGCTTTTTCTTGAACAATTACTTGATCCGCCGTCATTTCAGGCATAGCTACTTCACGTTGTTTAAGTTTATCTTGTCCGCCAAATTCATCAATTACAACGGCTGACATCATTTTCTTTTCTGTCATCGGATTCCTCTTCTTTCCAGTTACTTTTAATTTGTAAGTGAATTGTATCGAATAACGAAATAGAATGCAATCAAGACACTCTTTTATAGTATTAATATTCTTATGGTTAAAATTGACATTTAGACTTTATTTACGTATATTATAGCTATAAGTGATGAAGTAGTTCAGTAATTTATCGATCAATTTTAAAGAAACCTGGTGGTCGCTGGAAATCAGGAATTATCGATGAGTGAAGTACGCTATGGAGCTAACAACGATTCATCTCGTTAACGATGATTGAGCGATTAGCTACTATATTATGTAGATAATAACTTGGGTGGTAACGCGGAAATTAATTCGTCCCTGATATCTTTTTTAGATATCAGGGATTTTTTTATACTTATATTATATAGGAGGAAACAGAAATGAATATTATTGACGAACTAGAATGGCGCGACGCAATTAATCAAACGACAGACGAAGATGGGTTACGTGAACTAACGTCTGAAAAATCAATTGGCTTATACTGTGGGGTTGATCCAACAGGGGATAGTATGCATATCGGACACTTAATTCCATTTATGATGTTGAAAAGATTTCAATTAGCAGGACATCATCCATACATCATTATTGGTGGTGGTACAGGTTCAATTGGTGATCCAAGTGGTAAAAAATCTGAACGTGTGCTGCAATCGATGGACCAAGTTCATCATAATGAGCAAGCTCTCACTGCACAGATGACCAAATTATTTGGACAAGATTCAAATATTTCAATTGTAAATAACTATGATTGGTTATCAAAAATTAGCTTGCTTGATTTCTTACGCGATTACGGTAAGTTATTTAATGTAAATAGCATGCTCGCAAAGGATGTTGTTGCAAGTCGTTTGGAAGTTGGTATCTCATTCACGGAATTTACATACCAAATCTTACAATCAGTTGATTTCCTACATTTACACAAGCACCATGATGTTCAATTACAAATTGGTGGGGCTGATCAATGGGGGAATATTACTGCAGGAATTGATCTTATTCATAAAGAGCTAGGTTCAGACACAAAGGCATATGGGCTAACAATTCCACTAATGCTTAAGGCTGATGGTACTAAATTTGGTAAAACAGCTGGTGGCGCAGTTTGGTTAAATCCAGAAAAAACAACACCATATGAATTCTACCAATTTTGGTTAAATCAAGACGACCGGGATGTTGTGAAATATTTGAAATTTTTCACATTCTTAACGTCAGATGAGATTGCTGAATACCAAAAATCAGTTGAAACAGCTCCAGAAAAACGTGAAGCACAACGCCGCTTAGCACGAGAAGTAACAGAATTTGTTCATAGTCCAGAAGCTGTAATTGAAGCCGAACATATTTCTGCAGCTTTATTTTCAGGCGAAGTGAAAGAATTAACGACGAGTGAAATTGAACAGGGGTTTAAAAATATGCCTTCTGTTGAATTAGCAGCAGAACCAGAGAATATTGTTGAGTTATTAGTAAATACAAAAATTGAATCATCAAAAAGACAAGCACGTGAAGATATCACTAACGGGGCTATTCGTATTAATGGTGAAAAAATTCAAGATTTAGATTTTATGATTGATCCTGCTACAGAATTTGATGGCAAATTTGTGATTATTCGTCGTGGTAAAAAGAAATATTGGTTAGGACGCGTTAACGCATAATGGCACTATTTTATGTAATAGCTTTTCTTGTGGCGGGGATTATTATTTCAAATGTAATTCACGAAATTCTTCCTAAAATACCAGATGCTTTTATTCTTATTGTAATTGGTCTGTTGTTGTCATTAGTACCAGTCATGGCTAATTTCGAATTAGAACCAGAATATTTTATGTTATTCATTATTGCACCACTTATGTTTAATGATGGGCAAAAAACATCTGTTAGGGGGATCCGTAAAAATTTTCATGCGATACTTTTATTATCAGTAGTTTTAGCGCTTATTACAGTTGTAATAGTAGGGTTGTTAGCGAATCGATTAGAAGTTCGATGGACATTGCCACTTGCAATAGCACTAGCTGCGATTGTGACACCAACTGACGCCATAGCAGTAAAATCCTTAACATCAGCATCAAAACTTGATTCAGGGGTTAATACTGCCTTAGAATACGAATCATTATTTAACGATGCAAGTGGATTAGTGATGTTAAATTTGGCATTATCTGTGATGGAAAAAGGAACATTTTCCATCTATAGCGGATTATTTCAATTTATTTTTGTTGCAGTTGGTGGTATTGTAGTTGGGGTTATGGCAGGTGGAATCTTAGTTATCGTTAGAACGTATTTTAATAAGAGGGTAACTTCACCAGAATTAACGATTATTCCAATTGCGTTGTTAACACCATTTATTGTTTATTTATTGGCGGAAAGTCTAGGGACATCGGGAATTATTGCTGTTGTAACTGCAGGGATTGTTCATAATATTGAATCCGAGCGTTTAAAATTAACTGCAACACGTGTCCAGTTAGTTTCGTCAACAATATGGGATACGTTGACCGCAATGCTTAACAGTATTGTATTTATTTTATTGGGAATTAGTTTACCTGAAATTTTCCGGGCACTGATTAAACTTGGAACGAGTCAGTCGTTTGAGTTGTTGAGTCTGGGTTTGATAATCTATGTAGTCATGATTGGTATCCGATACACTTGGGCATTAATTGGAAAAGAACCACATATTGCTGCCTTTTTCGGTCCTTCAAAATCAAAAAAAAGACGAAAAAATGCATTTGTTTTTGGGTTGAGTGGGGTACACGGAACAATCACGTTATCAATGGCATTTTCATTACCAATGTTAATAAATGGACGGGCTTTTCCGTATCGAGAAGAAATTTTAATCATTGCAACTACTGTCATATTATTAAGTATGATAACACCAGCATTAGTGTTGCCTAAAATCTTACTAGCTAAAAAGTTATCATTTAATAAAGAAGAATTAAATTTTTCACGAATACAAATGATTGATTACGCTAGTTTACATTTAACAGAACGTATTCAATCTAACGATGTGAGATACGCGGTGATTCAACAATTACAATCACAAAAAGGGTTTAATGATATTCAAGGGTATGATAAACATCAAGAATTATTTAAAAAAATTAATGAAATTGAAGATGAATTTTTAAATAGTAATGAGATAAAAGAAATTTATCCTGCCCGAGTACTCAGTACGTACAGAAAAATTTTGGATACAGATTATGGTGGACAACGATTAAGTGTTAATCGAATCATTCGATCAGTAGAACATCAGGTTAGGCATGAAGCGTGGCATATTAGCCATGGGCAAATAACTCGTGGACAGAGAAGTAAGGCCAGGAAACAATGGGCTAAAGATAATATAGAAAAAATGCAAATACACAATGATTTCCGATCATTATTATGGGACTTGGAGAATCAATTGCATGAAGTAATTGAACAATATTTACATGATTTAACAAAAGAACGTTTGGCTAATGCACATGGACAACTAGATGATATTCAGAATGTTGAAAGATTTATCGAAGATCGACAAAGACACTTTCGTAGAGATTACGAAGAGAATGAAAAAATATCAGTAGATTTATTTATTCAAGCATTTCAATTAGAATATAATTATGTTCAAACACAATATATAGCAGGAATAATTAACGAGCAACTTGCTAATAAGTTGTATGATGAAATAAATCAGGCGCAAACACTACAAATGCAGCAACTATTAGTTGAACATTAAATAAAAAATAATTTCAAAAATCAGGATTAATAGTCTATTTTTGAAATTATTTTTTTATTTAAGACCTATAAAGTAATTAAAAGTACAGATGTATACGATTACATCAATATTTTTAGATTTAATTTAAATAAAGGCTTGACGAAGGTCATTATTCTTGGTAAAGTAATAAACGTTGCCTCAGTAGTAAACAACTAATTCAAATGTGACCAGTTAATTAATTAAAAAAAATCTTGACAATTAACGAAATCCTTGATATGATATAAAAGTTGTCAAAAGCAACCAAGTAGATCTTTGAAAACTGAACA